>JBFZCS010000300.1:0-3413 GCA_041307825.1 Azonexaceae bacterium | reverse complement strand
GATCCGACCCAGATCGGCGAAAGCCGGCTTGATAACCCGGGTTTCAAGTCCGCCCTTGGCGGAACGGTGCTCAGCGACCTGACGCATCGCCAGACTATGGATACCTTCGAGGGCGCGCGTTCCGACATTGACCTGCTCGCCAGCTACGTGCCAATTTCCAGCGAAGGCAAGGCGGCCGAGGGCGTATTCGAGCTCTATCAGGACGTGACGCCGTTCGTTACCACGCTACGCCAAACACTGTGGGTGATCACGGCGATCGTCGTCGGCGTGTTCGCGTTGCTTTTCTTCATGCAATTCCTGGTCGTGCGGCGCGCGCAGGGCATTCTTTACGAACAGGCGGAGCGCATCGAGGCGGCGCGCAGCACGCTGGAAATCCAGGTCGATGCGCGAACCGAGGAATTGAAGCGCGCCAATCGCCTGCTCGAGGGCGAGGTCGTCGAACGCCGGCAGGTAGAGAGCAAGCTGAATTATCTTGCCTACCACGATCCGCTGACCGGACTCGCCAACCGCCGCTATTTCCTCGAGCGTCTCGAAACGAGCCTCGTCGATGCGGCGCGCAAGAATGGCCGGGTCGCGGTGCTGTTCATCGATCTCGACCAGTTCAAGCAGGTCAATGATTCGCTTGGCCACGGGATTGGCGACGAATTGCTGGTCTCGGTGGCGGCCGGACTGTGCGAGCACGTTCCGTTGATCGACATGCTGGCCCGTCTCGGCGGCGACGAGTTCATCTGCGTCATGGAGTCGGTACGCTCTGACGAAGACGTCGCGATGCTGGCCACGGAAGTGATCGCCGCCTTCGATGCGCCGTTTCGTCTCGGCGGGCATGAACTCTACCTGTCGGCTTCGGTCGGAATCAGCATGTTCCCAGATGACGGCGCCTCGGTAGGCGATCTGCTGCGCAACGCCGATACCGCGATGTACCGCGCCAAGGCATTGGGTCGCGGGCGGTTCCACTTCTATACGCCGGAAATGACGCGGGATGCCCAGGAAAAGATACAGATCGAGTCGCTGCTGCGCCGCGCCCTCGACAATGGCGAACTCTCGGTCCATCTGCAGCCGCAGGTCGAGGCCAGGGGCGGGCGGCTGGTCGGCGCCGAGGCGCTGATCCGTTGGGACAGCCCGGAACTCGGCAGCGTGCCGCCGGCGCGCTTCATCCCGCTGGCCGAGGAGTCGGGCACGATCATCGCGCTGGGCACCTGGGTGCTGCGCGAAACCTGTCGCCAGGTCATGAAATGGACGGCCAGCGGCTTCGAATTGCCGCAGGTTTCGGTCAATCTGTCGGTCAAGCAACTCGAGCGCCCGGAATTCGTCGAGACGCTTCAGGCAATTCTGCAAGAGACCGGCATCGAGCCCGGAAGGCTCAAGCTGGAAATCACCGAATCGGTGGTCATGGCCGTCGATGATGCCTTCACGCTCCTCGATCGCCTGCGCAAGATCGGCATCAGTCTGGCGCTCGACGACTTCGGGACCGGCTATTCATCGCTCAGTTACCTGAAAATGTTGCCGGTGCAGCAACTCAAGATCGATCGCTCCTTCGTGATCGGCATCGGCCAGAATCCGGAGGACGAAGCGATCATCCGCTCGGTGATGGCGCTGGCCCAGAGTCTCAACTTCGAGGTCGTCGCCGAAGGCGTCGAAACGGCTGAACAGGCCGCTTTCCTGAGTGCATCCGGTTGTCACCAGTTGCAGGGCTTCCTGCACGGGTCGGCCGTGGCGCCCGCCGAATTCCGGGCGCGCTGGTCAGGTCTGCCGCGATGAGCGGCCTTGCCTGGCGTTTGCTCGGCCGGGAACTGCGTTCAGGCGAACTCCGCCTGTTGCTGGCCGCACTGGTGGTGGCCGTGGCGGCGGTTACGGCCGTCGGCTTTTTCACTGACCGTGTCCGCCTGGCGCTGGAACAGGAGGCGCAACAACTGCTTGGCGGCGACCTGTTGCTGATTTCGGATCATCCGTGGGTGGCGGCGATACGTGACGAGGCCGTCGGGCGCGGCCTGAAAACGGCGGAAACCGTAAGCTTCCCGAGCATGGTACTGGCGGATGGGCGGACGCAACTGGCGGATATCAAGGCGGTGAGCAGTGCTTACCCCTTGCGCGGCAGCCTGCGCCGGGCGAATCGCGCCGGCGAGGCGGGCGAAGCAACGGCGGGCGGGCCGCCGCCCGGCACGGCATGGCTCGATGAGCGGCTGGCCAACGCCCTCGAGTCCGGCCCCGGGAAAACCGTGCAACTCGGCCAAAGCGGCTTGCCGGTCTCGGCCATCCTGACCCTCGAACCGGATCGCGGCATCAATTTTTTCAGCTTGGCGCCGCGCCTGATGATGCATCTCGACGATCTGCCGGGAACCGGCCTGGTGCAGACCGGTTCGCGGATCACTTATCGTTTCATGGTGGCCGGTGATACGGACGCGGTGGCAGGATTCCGGAACTGGGTCGAGGCGCGCCTCGGCCGTGGCGAACGCCTCGAGGACACGCGGAATTCGCGCCCGGAAATCCGCAACGTTCTTGATCGGGCGCAGCGCTTTTTGGGCCTCGCCACGCTGTTGACCGTGATCCTCGCAGCGGTGGCCGTGGCGCTGGCGGCGCGCCGCTACATGCAGCGCCATCTCGACGCCTGTGCCGTTATGCGTTGCCTCGGCATCACGCAATCCGGCCTGATTCGCCTGCATTCGGCGCTCTTTGTCTGGCTGGCGCTGCTGGCGGCGGCGCTCGGCTGCGCGGTCGGTTTCGCGGTTCATTTCATCCTCGTTTCATGGCTCGCCGAATTGCTGGACTTGCGCCTTCCGCTGCCGGGATGGCTGCCGCTCGTTCAGGGCGCGGCCGTCGCCGCCGTCCTGTTGTTCGGTTTCGCCTTTCCGCCGCTCCTGCAACTGAGCAAGGTGCCCACCCTGCGCGTCCTGCGCCGCGAGCTGGGTCCGCCGCAGCCGTTCCTGCTCGGTGGTTACGCGCTCGGGGTCGCCCTCCTCGGCGGCCTGTTGCTACTGGTCGCCGGCGACTTGCGGCTCGGCGCCTATGCGATCGGCGGCTTTGCCGGCGCGCTGGTTGTATTCTGGTTTTTGGCGCGCTTTAGCGTGCGGGTGGTGTCGCGCCTGCGCGGGGGCGGCGGTTTCGGCTGGCGGCAGGGACTGGCCAACCTGGAACGGCATGCGACGGCAAGTACCCTGCAGATTGTCGCGTTGGCCCTCGGGCTGATGGCCATGCTCCTGCTCAGCGTGACCCGCGGCGAACTGGTTGCCGCTTGGCAAAAGGCGACGCCGGCGGATGCGCCGAACCGCTTCATCGTCAATATCCAGCCTGATCAGCAGCAGGCGGTTGCTGACACGCTCGCGGCCAGCGGAATAACGGCTGAGCTTTCGCCGATGATCCGCGGGCGCCTGATGCAAATCGGCGAGCGGGCGGTCAGCGCGGCCAGCTATCCCGAT
>JBFZCS010000299.1:0-9673 GCA_041307825.1 Azonexaceae bacterium | reverse complement strand
GCCTCCACGTGGCGCCCGGCAAGCCGTTGGCTGCTGTTGCCAGGCATTTGGGCGGCAGCGGCCCTTGGCAACGCGGGCAGTTGCAGGTTCTGCCGTTCGCCTTTCTGCCGCAGGAAGACTTCGACCGTCTGCTATGGCGCTGCGACCTCAATTTTGTTCGCGGCGAGGATTCCTTTGTGCGGGCGCAGTGGGCAGGCAAGCCTTTCGTCTGGCAAATCTATCCGCAGGAGGAGCAGGCGCATCTGGTCAAACTGGATGCTTTTCTCGCGCGTTACACTGCGGGAATGAGCGCTGCGGGAAGGATTGCTGCGGTCAACGTCTTCCGGGCATGGAATTCCGTGGGCGATCTGCATTCCGCCTGGCGGGATTTCATGGCGGCGCGAGCGGAGATTGCCGGCCACAACCGTCGCTGGTCGGAGCAACTCGCGGAAACCATGGATCTTTCAACAGCGCTGGTCAAGTTCTGCGCCGCCAAGGTATAATCTTAGGCTTTTATTTTTCAGTTTTTGGGAATCCAGAATGAAGACCGCACAGGAACTCCGCTCCGGCAACGTGATCATGGTTGGCGCCGACCCGCTCGTCGTCCAGAAGGCCGAGTACAACAAATCCGGCCGTAACGTGGCTGTGGTCAAGATGAAACTCAAGAACCTGCTGTCGGGCGCAGCTTCCGAGGCCGTCTACAAGGCCGACGACAAGTTCGAGCTCGTTCAGCTCGACAAGAAGGAAGTTTCCTACTCTTACTTCGCCGACCCGATGTACGTCTTCATGGATGCCGATTACAACCAGTTCGAGGTCGAATCCGAAAACATGGTCGACGCACTGAAGTATCTCGAAGATGGCCTGGCGTGCGAAGTGGTGTTCTACGACGGCAAGGCGATTTCCGTTGAACTGCCGAACAGCGTGGTGCGCGAGGTAATTTACACGGAACCCGCCGTCAAGGGCGATACCTCAGGCAAGGTTATGAAGCCGGCGCGCCTGGCAACCGGTTTCGAACTGCCGGTTCCGGCCTTCGTCGCCATCGGCGACAAGATTGAAATCGACACCCGTACCGACGAGTACAAGAGCCGCGCCAAGTAATTCGCGATCTCTCCGGCACTTCGATCGGGCAGCTTCGGCTGCCCGATTGCATTTCAGGCCGTCAAGCGCGCGATGGTTTCAAGCGCCGCCTGATAAAGCGGCTCGGACTGCAGCGCCTGCCAGTCCTTGGCCGGCTCCTTCGGCACTAGGGCGGCGACCCGCTTGCCGCGGGCCGGATCGACTTGCGGGCGCCAGTCGGCCAGCACCTCGCCCACGGCCTCGGGAGCGTTGCACACCACCAGCATGTCACACCCAGCGCGATAGGCTGTATCGACACGATTGAGCATGCCGCCGACCACGCCGGCACCCTGCATCGACAGATCATCGGTAAAAACAACACCTTCAAATTTTATGTCGTTTCTCAGATAATCCATCCATTTATTTGAAAATACAGCAGTATTGCAATCCATGCAGTTGTAGATGACATGGGCGGCCATCACCGCATCAAGGCCGATCTCGCGATAGGGAATCAGGTCTTCCTGCATCGCTTCGAGGCTACGATCATCGACCGGCAACTCAACGTGTGAATCGGGAATCACATAGCCATGTCCCGGAAAATGCTTGCCACAGGAACCCATGCCGCCGGCCCGCAGTCCGCTGACAAGGGCGCCGGCCAGCGCGACGACGGCTTCCGGCAGGCGATGAAAGGCGCGATCGCCGATCACCCGCGATGGCCCGTAGTCGAGGTCGAGGACGGGCGTAAAGGAATAGTCCACGCCGCACGCGCGCAATTCGGCGGCGAGTACGTAACCCACTTGGTGTCCCGCTTCGATCGCCGCTGCCGGTTGCTGATCCCACAGGCGTCCGAGGGTGGCCATTGCCGGCAGGCACGTAAAGCCGTCGCGGAAGCGTTGCACCCTGCCCCCTTCATGATCGACGGCGATCAGGAACGGGCTGCGGAGCGCATGGATTTCAGCGGTCAGGGCCGCTAATTGAGGCGGATTTTCGAAGTTCCGGGTGAACAGGATGACCCCGCCAACCAGCGGATGGCAGAGCCGCTCGCGGTCGAGATCGGTGAGTCGGGCGCCGGCGATATCGATCATCAGCGGCCCAGGGGCAAGTTGCTTCATGAGTGCTCCAGAATGACATAGGCAATGGCGTATTCGGCTTCATCGCTCAGCGAAAGATGGGCCGTCAGGTGCTGGTTTTCGATCATTTCAGCCAGTCGACCGTGGAAGACCAGCAGCGGCTTGCCCAGTCCATCATGAGCGACGGCAATCGACGGCAACACTGCTGGCGGGCGGATGCCGGTACCCAGCGCCTTGCCGAACGCTTCCTTGGCCGCGAAGCGCTTGGCGAGAAAGCGCCCCTTGTCGGCTGCCCCGGCGAATTCCCCGATCTCCGCGGGCGCGAGCAACTTTTCGAGAGCCTTTTGGCCGTGCCGTTCCCACATCGCGTGCATACGCTTCACCGCGACGATGTCGGTGCCGATACCGTGGATCACTGGCCGTCCGCTTGACCCAAATTGGCCGCTTCGCGCATCAGCTGTTTCATTTCGCGCACGGCTTCGCGCAGACCGACAAAAAGCGAGCGGCTGACGATGGCGTGGCCGATATGCAGTTCGCGAACCCCGGCCAGTCGGGCGACCGGCTGGACATTATAGTAATTGAGCGCGTGACCGGCATTGAAGCGCATGCCGAGTTTGCGAACCCGCTCGCCAGCCTGGCGGATCTTGCCCAGTTCGCCGATCACCGCCTGCGCTTCGGCATCGCGGCCCATGGCGTGGAAGGCGTGGGCATACGGGCCGGTGTGAATTTCGCAGACGCGGGCGCCAATGCGCGCCGCCGCTTCGATCTGCGGGATTTCGGCATCGATGAAAACGCTGGTCATGATGCCGGCGTCGGCTAGACGGGCGATGACATCGGCCAAGCGGGCTTCCTGGGCCAGGATATCGAGCCCGCCTTCGGTGGTCACCTCGTGGCGACCTTCCGGCACCAGCATCGCCATTTCCGGCTTCAGGCCGCAGGCAATGCCGACCATTTCATTGGTCGCGGCCATTTCAAGGTTCAACTTGATCTGGGTCAGGTCGCGCAAGCGCCGGACATCGGCATCCTGGATGTGGCGACGATCTTCCCGCAAATGAACCGTAATGCCGTCGGCGCCGCCGAGATGCGCCTCGACCGCGCCCCAGACGGGATCCGGTTCGTAGGTAAGGCGCGCTTGCCGCAGCGTGGCGATGTGGTCGATATTGACGCCAAGTTCGATCATGGTTCTTGCAACTCCTTGAATATTTTGCGTGTTTCGAGTTCCTTGCCACCCAGATAATAGGCTATCAGCGTCCGCATCAGTTGTTTGGCTTCGCTGCGTGATCGCGCATCCGAAAAATCCTCGGCTTCGAGATCGATCAAGGTCTTGCCCCAGACGGTTTGGGGCGCTGCCTCGGCGTGTTCCAGGCGCACCGGCCCCTGCTCCATCCGGTAGGCGTAATGCGCCGCCGGCTGGACCGGATTGCCATTGCTGTCGCGAGTCAGGGTCAGGCCGTAGCCGAGCTCCTGCAACAGGGTCTTTTCAAAGCTCCGCAGATCGGCCTCGCGCACCCTGCCGCCCGGATCACTGGCCAGCCGGGCGAGCATTTCCGCATAACCCGCAAAAAGCCGGTCATGCGCATCCTCGCGCGGCAGCAAATGCATTAGCAATTCGTTGAGGTAATAGCCGCAAAAAAGGGCCTCACCCGACAGCAAGGCATGGCCGCCTTGCCATTCCGCTTTCATCAGGGTCAGGACTTCGCCCTTGCCGGCCCAGCCGATTTCCAGAGGCTGGAAAGCCATCAGCAGCCCGCGAATCGCCGAGCGCGGGCGGCGCGCGCCCCTTGCCAGAAGCGCCATGCGCCCGAAATCGCGGGAAAATGTTTCGACGATGAGGCTGGTTTCCCGAAACGGATAGGTATGCAAGACGTAGGCCGGCTGGCCATCGACTTTGCTGCGCAGGTTCATTCGTAGCCGAGACTCTTCAACAGGCGCTCGTCATCGTTCCAGCCCGATTTGACCTTGACCCAGACCTCGAGATAAACCTTGCCGTCGAACAGGCGCTCCATGTCCTGACGGGCCTCGCTGGCAATCCGCTTGAGCGACTCGCCGCCCTTGCCGATGACGATGGCCTTGTGACTCTCGCGGTCGACGACGATGGCGGCAAAGATTCGCCGAAGATTGCCCTCCAACTCGAATTTCTCGATCTCCACCGTTGTCGCATAGGGCAGTTCGTCGCCAAGCAGGCGGAAAACCTTCTCGCGAATATATTCGGCAGCAAGAAAACGCTCGCTCTTGTCGGTGAGATCATCCTCGGGGAAGATCAGCCCGTCGTTGGGCAGGTGCTTGCGTGCTTCAGAAAGCAATATATCGGTCTGCCGCCCCTTGGTTGCGCTGATCGGCACGACGGCGGTGTAGTCGTATTCAGCGGACACCTGAGCCAGGAACGGCAGCAAGGTGGTGCGCTCCTTCAACTGGTCAGTCTTGTTGACAACCAGGATGACCGGCCGATCCTTGGGCAGCAGTTTGACGACCGCCTGGTCCTTGGCATCGTAGCGCCCGGCCTCGATCACGAAGAGTACGAGATCGACGTCGCTCAGGGTCTGTGTCACGCCGCGATTCATCGCCCGGTTCAGGGCATTGGAAAACTTGGTCTGGAAGCCTGGCGTATCGACGAATACATACTGCGTACTGTCGTTGGTGACGATTCCGGTGATGCGGTGCCGCGTGGTCTGCGCCTTGCGCGAGACGATGCTGATTTTTTCTCCGACCAGACGGTTGAGCAGCGTCGATTTGCCGACGTTGGGGCGACCCACGATGGCAATGTAGCCGGAACGAATTTTTTTCATGCCTTGAGTGCTTTCAGTGCGCGATCCGCGGCGGCCTGCTCGGCCAGACGACGGCTGCTGCCCTGCCCGGTGGTGCGCAAGGCGGGATTTTCGATTTCGCAGGCGACCTCGAAGCGTTGTTCATGGGCCGCGCCACTGGCCTCGATGACGTGATAGCGCGGCAGCGGCTTTTTCCGGCCCTGCAGCCATTCCTGCAGGCTGGTCTTGGCATCCTTGGTCACCGGTCCGCTACGCATCTCGTCAAACAGCGGCAGGTAGAGGCGGGCGATCACGGCTTGGGTGGCCTCGAAGCCGGCATCAAGGTAGACCGCGCCGATCAGCGCCTCGACCGCATCGGCAAGAATCGACGGGCGCTGGTTACCGCCGCTTTTCAACTCGCCCTCGCCCAGACGCAACGAGTCGCCCAGATTCAGGGAAACCGCGAGTTGATGGAGCGTGTCCTGGCGAACCAGGTTGGCTCGCATCCGGGAAAGTTCGCCTTCCGCCAGATCGGGATAGCGCCTGAACAACGCGACGGCAATGACGCAGTTGAGAAGCCCGTCGCCGATAAACTCCAGGCGTTCATTGTTGGGAACGCCGAAACTGCGATGCGTCAGCGCAGTCTGCAGCAGGGTGCGATCAGAGAAAGCATGCCCGAGTGCCGCTGTCAGCGTCGACAAGTTCATCGCTTAGTGTTCAGCGGTGGAACCCTTGTAATTGATGACCAGGCTGACATTGGCGAACAGCGGAATGCGCTTGTCGTAGTCGAACGAGGCGACTATCTTGCCGCCCTCCTTCGAAATGTCGAGTTGTTCCGGCTTGAAGTCCAGGCTGTCGATATTCGCAAAATTGTCGAAAGTTCTCCGGACATCCGCAACGGTGGCGTCGGGACCAACTTTGTTAACCGATGCCTTGGCATCCTTGAGTATCTTGTAGTACTCGACGGTCGTCGGCACGACTTTCATGGCCAGTATTGCGACCAGTGTAATGACCACGCCCCAGAAGATCAGCCCGGAAAGGGCCACGCCGCGTTGATACTTCATCTGTTTCTCCTTAGTTGAATGAACCAATCCGGCTGGGACTGCTCAGGTTCAACCAGATAAAGAATGCCTTGCCGACGATGTTACGCTCTGGAACGAACCCCCAGAAACGACTGTCCCGGCTGTTGTCACGATTGTCGCCCATCATGAAGTAATGCCCTGCGGGTACCTTGCAAATGACGCCAGCAGCATTGTAAGTGCAATTCTCGCGATACGGAAACTGGGTTGCGTCTGGAATAAATGCGGGTGCATCACTGTCATTCAGGTATCTAAACTCTATGTTACTCATTCTAGCGACATACTGATCCGAGTAGTAGAGGCGTTCCGGATGATGGTAGTCGAAAATCTTTGTGGTTTCGACAGGTTGACCGTTGATACTCAGGCGCTTGTTTTGATAGGCAACCGTATCGCCCGGCAGGCCGATGACGCGCTTGATATAATCGAGCGACGGATCGTCCGGGTAGCGGAAAACCATTACGTCGCCACGCTGCGGCGAGTTGACGTCGATGATCTTCTTGTTGATCACCGGCAGGCGGATGCCATAAATAAACTTGTTGACCAGGATGAAGTCGCCGACTTGCAAGGTTGGGATCATCGATCCGGAAGGAATCTTGAACGGCTCGAAAAGAAACGAGCGCAATACGAAGACGATCAGGATGACCGGGAAGAAACTGGCGCCCCACTCCACCCACAACGGCTCCTTGACCTCCTTAGGTTCGGCTTGCACATCCGGTGGCCCCCAATCCGAAATGGCCGGGTTCGATGCGGATCCCGCAGCTTGGTTCTGGGCACGTTGTACGCGGATGGATGATGAGGCTCTGGTTTCTTCTATGACTTTGCGGGCAGCCTCGTCGACATCCTTGGCGTCAAATTCCTTCTTATTGTTGAGATATCCAAACAACAGCAGGCGATCGCAGACCAGATTGATACGTCTTGGAATCCCGTTTGTGGCCCTGAACACCGCTCCGAAGCTATCCGGAGTGAAGGTAGGGCTGCCATTGGCACCGGCGCATTTGAGTCGGTGCTCGACATAATCGCGCGTCTCCTCATCATCCATCGGGTCGATGTGGTGAGAGGCGATGACCCGCTGCCGAAATTGCATCATTTTCGGACTTTGCAGGATGTCTCTGAACTCGGGTTGGCCGACGAGAAAGATCCGCAGCAAGGCCTGGTTGCCGAACTGAGCGTTTGAAAGCGTGCGCAATTCTTCTATGGCTCTGGAAGTCAGATTCTGCGCTTCATCGACGATCAGCAGGCAGCGCTTCCCCTTGCTGGTCATGCCGATCAGGAAGGCTTCGAGGGACAGCAGGACATCAGATTTCTCGATACTCTTGGTGCGGATGCCGAAAGCAGCAGAGACCAGGCGCAAAGTGTTGTCGGCCTCATTACGGGTGCTCACCAGGTGCGCTGCGATAACCTTGTCCGGATCCAGATTGTCAATCATCCTGCGTACGATCGTCGTCTTGCCAACCCCAAATTCGCCCGTAATGACTACGAAGCCTTCATTTTGCTGCATGCCGTACTCGAGATAAGCAGTGGCACGCCGATGTTGCTCGCTGGAGAAGTAGAATTTCGGATCGGAGCTGAACTGGAAGGGTTTGCTGGTAAAGCCATAGAAAGAAGCGTACTTCTGCTCGCGCAATTTCCGGAATTTCAGCACGTCGACCGCGTAAAGCACGCCGGTCACGGCCGTCAGCACCAGAAGAATCAGGGCAAAATTCATTATCGGGGTTCTCAGTTATCGACGCGCAATACGGCTAGGAAGGCTTCCTGCGGAATTTCCACGCTGCCGACCTGTTTCATCCGCTTCTTGCCGGCCTTTTGCTTTTCCAGCAGTTTCTTCTTGCGCGTGATGTCGCCGCCGTAGCACTTGGCGAGCACGTCCTTGCGCATCGCCTTGACGTTTTCGCGAGCGATGATGTGCGAACCGATCGCCGCCTGGATGGCGACGTCGTACATCTGGCGGGGAATCAGTTCGCGCATTTTCGAGGCCAGTTCGCGGCCGCGGTACTGCGAGTTGGCACGGTGCACGATCAGCGACAGCGCATCGACCTTCTCGCCGTTGATCAGAATATCGAGCTTGACCACATCGGCGGCGCGATATTCCTTGAAATCGTAGTCGAGCGATGCATAGCCCTTCGAGCACGATTTCAGCTTGTCGAAGAAATCCATGACCACCTCGGCCATCGGCATTTCATAGACCAGTTTCACCTGGCGGCCGTGGTAATGCATGTCAACCTGGTTGCCGCGCTTCTGGTTGCACAACGTAATCACGTTGCCGAGGTAATCCTGCGGCACAAAAATCGTCGCGGTGATGATCGGTTCGCGGACTTCCTCGATCTTGCCGAGGTCCGGAAGCTTGGCAGGATTTTCAATCTGGATGACCGAGCCATCGCGCATCACCACTTCGTACACCACCGTGGGCGCTGTGGTGATCAGGTCCTGATCGAACTCGCGCTCGAGGCGTTCCTGCACGATCTCCATGTGCAGCAAGCCCAGAAAGCCACAACGGAAACCGAAGCCTAGCGCCTGCGACACTTCCGGCTCGTATTGCAGCGAGGAGTCGTTGAGCTTGAGCTTTTCCAGCGATTCACGCAGCGAGTCATACTGATTGGACTCGACCGGATACAGGCCGGCGAAGACCTGCGGCTTGATCTCCTTGAAGCCGGGCAACGGCGTAGTGGCTTTGCGGTCGACCGTGGTGATCGTGTCGCCGACCTTGGCGGCCTTCAGTTCCTTGATGCCGGAAATGACAAAGCCGACCTCGCCAGCGCGCAACGCATCGCGCGGAACGGATTTCGGGGAAAAGACCCCGACCTGCTCGCACAACTGCAGGGCGCCGGTGGCCATAAAGAATAGCTTGTCCTTCGGGCGCATCACGCCATCGACAACACGCACCAGCATGACGACGCCGACGTAGTTGTCGAACCAGGAATCGACGATCAGCGCCTTGAGCGGCGCTTCCGGGTCACCCTTGGGTGGCGGGATGCGGGCGACGACGGCTTCGAGAATGTCCTCGACCCCGAGACCCGTCTTGGCCGAGGCAAGAACGGCTTCGGTGGCGTCGATGCCGATGACGTCCTCGATTTCCTGGCGCGCATTATCTGGATCGGCCGACGGCAGGTCGATCTTGTTCAGAACCGGCACGACTTCGACATTCAGTTCGAGCGCCGTATAACAATTGGCAACCGTCTGCGCTTCGACGCCTTGCGACGCATCGACGACAAGCAGCGCGCCTTCACAAGCCGACAGGGAGCGAGATACTTCGTAGGAAAAGTCGACGTGTCCCGGTGTATCGATCAGGTTGAGATTGTAGATTCTGCCGTCACGCGCCTTGTACTGCAGCGAGGCCGTCTGGGCCTTGATGGTGATGCCGCGCTCGCGCTCGATGTCCATCGAATCGAGCACCTGAGCCTCCATCTCGCGATCCGAGAGCCCACCACAGAGGTGGATGATGCGGTCGGCCAGTGTCGACTTTCCGTGGTCGATGTGGGCGATGATGGAAAAATTACGGATGTGATCCATGCGGCTAGTAAAAAAGGGCGCTTATCCGGCGCCCTTCCCTGTTCATAAGACCGTGGATTCTAGCGGATTCCGGCCAAATATTCACGGGTTTTAGGCTCGTCGAGGAAGTAACGGCAGAGTTCGTATCCGCCATGCAGCAGTACCGGTACCAATTCGTCATAGTTGGCTTCGAGTAGCGGATCCGAATCGATATCGACCACCTTCACGTTAATGCCGAACTCCCCCGCCAATGGCCCCA
>JBFZCS010000298.1:0-3837 GCA_041307825.1 Azonexaceae bacterium | reverse complement strand
TGAGCGAAGCCGGCCCCGCCGCACCGCCGCCCAAAAACAAGCCCACCGCTGCCCGGCTCAAGCCTGGCCTGCATCCGCGCAACCGCGATCTCGACGGCTATGACTTCCCCGCCCTTGTCGCTGCGTCACCCGGCCTGACGCGCTACCTGGTCACGACGCCTGCCAGCATGACCAGCACCACAAAACCAACGGCTGGCACTAGCATCGACTTCGCCAACCCGGCGGCGGTCAAGGCCTTCAATCGCGCACTGCTGATCCACCATTACGGCATCGCCGGCTGGGACATCCCCGCCGGCTACCTGTGTCCGCCGATCCCCGGCCGCGCCGACTACATCCATCATGTCGCCGACCTGCTGGCCTCCTGCAACCGCAAGGTGATTCCGACCGGGCCGGCAGTACGCGTGGTCGACATCGGCGTCGGCGCCAACTGCATCTACCCGCTGATCGGCCACGGCGAATACGGCTGGCGCTTTCTCGGCGTCGACATCGACCAGCCGGCGCTCGCCAATGCGCAACGCATCGTCGCTGCCAATCCGGCGTTCGCCGCTGCCATCGAACTGCGCCACCAGCCGGTGCAGGACAACATCTTCATCGGCATGCTGCGCTCGGGCGAAAGCTTCGACCTCAGCATCTGCAATCCGCCTTTCCACAACTCGCCGGGCGATGTGCTGGACGTTGCCCAGCGCAAGTGGAACCAGCTCGGGAAGGGCGGCAGCAGGAAAGCTGCCGGCCCGCCGCGCCTCAATTTCGGCGGCCAGGGCACGGAACTGTGGTGCGAGGGTGGCGAACGCGCCTTCCTCGAACGGATGGTCGCGCAGAGCGCCGGCATCCCCAAGCGCTGCCTGTGGTTTACCAGCCTGGTCTCGAAAGCCGAAAACGTCGCCCACGTCGAAGCGGCGCTCAAGAAGGTTCATCCGGTCGCGGTCCGGGTCATCCCGATGGCGCAGGGCCAGAAGCAGAGCCGGCTGATCGCCTGGACTTTCTGCGGCAACGGGGAAATGGAACGCTGGCGCAAGGCGCGCTGGGCGGAGCAAGACTGACGGCGGATGCATGCCTTGCCGGAGCAGGCGTAGGATTACGACATGTCCCGTTCGTCCCTGTTCCCGCTGATTCCCGCCCTGCTGGCGAGCCTGGCGCTGCTGCTCGCCGGATGCGCCGCGCAACCCGCGCCCGCATTGCCGGATGAGGAAATGCTGCAGGACCAGCCACCATCCGCAACTTTCTACAAAGATGGGCAACTGCTTCTGCAATACGGATCGATCTACCTCGGCGCAACCTGGCCCGCCACGGAGCGGAACGACCACCAGTTCCGTTACTACGCGACAAGAATCGATCTCTTCGCCGACGAGCCCCCGGACCCGCAGACGCTGCAACGCGACTGGCAGCCCGTCACGCTGCTCGGCAACGAGCGCTGGAACAGCATCGTTCGCAGCCTGCTGGAAAGCGCCGCCCCGGAACGACCCGACGGCGGAACCTTGATCACGCTGCAGGGCGCCGACTTCGTCATCAGCCGCGGCCCGGACGGCGCCCTCGCCGTTCATCGCCTGGAAAGCAAGCCGGCCGGCCTGAAAATTATGCGCAGCATCGGCGAACAAGCCTTTTCCGCACTGGCCAACGCTTATCTCAAGAAAGAACTCGCGTCCAACGGGCAGTTGCCCGGCCCGGTGATGTTCGTCGTCGGCGAGAACGAACCCGGGCGCGCCTTCGTCCTTTTCGATCTTGCGGCAGACAAGTCGGTCTTCATCACCCAGCCGGCGAGCACCCTGCCGCTTGGAAAGAAACTCGGATACTCGCTCCGCCTGCTCGATGCCCTGACGCTGCGCAGCCACATGCTGGGCGTGGTCCGCAACCCGGTCTCCAGCACCAGCCGGCTGCTATGGCTGACCGGGCACTCGGGCGCGGTCCTGCTGCCGCGGGGCATCGGCCTCAAGAAGCAGGTCCCGCCGCCGCTGGCGCAGAACGCGCCGATGGACCCGGCGGCATGGGAAGCGCTGCTGGACGATCTGGTCAATCCGGAAAAATACCGTGCCCGCTTGAAGCCGCTGATCGACGGGGAAGCATTCTTTGTCGAGCTGATACAGGCGATTCAGGACGCCCGCGAAGCGATCGACATCCAGATCTATATCTTCGACAGCGACAACTACGCCCTGCGCATCGCCGACCTGCTCAAGCAGCGCTCGCGGGAAATCAAGGTGCGCGTTCTCGTCGACCGGCTCGGCTCCCTTGCCGCCGGCCAGGTTCCCTCGAAATCACCGTACTACTCGAGCAGCAAGCCCCCGTTTTCGATCCTTGGCTACCTTCGGGAAAATTCCGCAATCGAAGTGCGCGCGCTGGAAAACCCCTGGCTGACCTCGAGCCACACCAAGCTGATAATCATCGATCACGCCAAGGCCTATATCGGCGGCATGAACATCGGTCGCGAATACCGTTACGAGTGGCATGACCTGATGCTCGAGGTCGGCGGTCCGCTTGTCCGGCGCCTGCAAAAGGACTTCGACGGACGCTGGGCCCATGGCGGACCGGGCGGCGACCTGGCCTTCGCATTCAACGCCGGCCGGCCGGACGAGCCGAGCGACCCGGGCGAGCCGGGCGATGCCGGCGAAGCGGAGGTCCGCCCGCTGTACACCCGTACCGGCGACGCGCAGATTCTGCGCGCCCAGCTCGCCGCCATCCGCCGCGCGCGCTCGCACATCTACATCGAGCACCCCTACGTTTCCGACGACGAGATCATTTACGAGCTGATTGCCGCGCGCCGGCGTGGCGTCGATGTGCGCGTCATCCTGCCGACCGGCAACGACTCCGGCCTGATGAGTAGCGCCAACCTGCTGGCCGCCAACCTCTTCCTGAGAAACGGCGTGCGCGTCTATGGCTACCCCGGCATGAGCCACGTCAAGGCGGCCATCTTCGACGGCTGGGCCTGCGTCGGATCGGCGAATCTCGACAAGCTGAGCCTGCGCATCAACCAGGAGGCCGACCTGGCCACGTCTGACCCGCATTTCGTCGACCGCCTGCGCCGCGAACTGTTCGAGGTCGACTTCGCCCGTTCGCGAGAGTTGAAGGAAGCGCAACCGGTCAACTGGACCGACTACATCGCGGAATTCATCGCCGACCAGTTGTGAGCGAAAGCGGCGCGCGACTGCCCGGGTTATTCCGCGCGCCGGCGGAAAACCCAGGTCTTGTCGTCGGAAGCTTCCGCCGCAAAGGCATAGCCATCGTAGTCGAATTCCTTCAGCCCCACCGGCTCGTCCAGCCGGTTGAGCACGGCGTAGCGCGTCATCAGCCCGCGCGCCCGCTTGGCGTAGAAGCTGATGATCTTGTACTTGCCCGATTTCCAGTCCTCGAACACCGGCTGGATCAGCTGGCCCTTGAACTTGCGCCCGACGGCGGCCTTGAAATATTCCTCGGAAGCGAGGTTGACCGCGACCGGCCGCGGCATCGCTTCAAGTTCGGCATTTATCGCGTCGAGCAGGCGCTCGCCCCAGAAGGCGTAAAGATCCTTGCCACCCTTGTTGGCCAACTTGGTGCCCATCTCCAGCCGGTAGGGCTGCATCAGGTCGAGCGGCCTCAGGATGCCGTAGAGACCGGAAAGAATCCGCACATGCTGCTGCGCAAAATCGAGGTCGGCCGCCGCCTGCGTCTTCGCCGCCAGCCCGTCATAGACGTCGCCGTCGAAGGCGAGCACCGCCTGCTTGGCGTTTTCCGGGGTAAACGGCAGTTTCCAGTCGGCGTAGCGGTTGAAGTTGAGCAGCGCCAGCGGGTCGGAGAGATCCATCAGGTTGGCGATGTCGGCCGGCGAGAGCTTGCGTAGCTGCTTGATCAGGATTTCCGACTGTTTCA
>JBFZCS010000297.1:0-9772 GCA_041307825.1 Azonexaceae bacterium | reverse complement strand
GTGGTCAATTATTTCTTCTTCGTTGCCGAGGAAGTGCGCGAAATCATGGCCCGGCTCGGCATTCGCAAGTTCGATGATCTGGTCGGCCGCGCCGACCTGCTCGACATGCGTGACGGCATCGAGAACTGGAAGGCCCGGGGTCTGGACTTCAGCAAAATATTCTATCAGCCGACGGTCCCGGCCGTGGTGTCGCGTCGTCATGCCGAAGATCAGGATCATGGTCTCGCCAAGGCGCTCGATCACAAGTTGATCGAGCAGGCCAGGCCGGCGCTCGAAAAGGGGCAGAAAGTCCAGATCGAGACGAAGATCATCAACGTCAACCGCACCTGCGGCACCATGCTGTCGGGTGAGGTGGCACGCCGCTACGGAAATGCCGGCCTGCCGGACGATACCATTCACATCAAGCTGACCGGCACCGCCGGCCAGAGCTTCGGCGCGTTCCTGGCCAAGGGCGTGACGCTGGAACTGACCGGCGAGGGCAATGACTACGTCGGCAAGGGCCTGTCGGGCGGTCGCCTCATCATCAAGCCGAGTCCGGATTTTCGTGGTGACACGCAGCACAACATCATCGTCGGCAACACTGTGATGTATGGCGCGACCGACGGCGAGGCCTTCTTCGCCGGTGTCGGTGGCGAGCGTTTCGCGGTTCGCAATTCCGGCGGCATGGCGGTCGTCGAAGGGGTCGGCGATCACGGCTGCGAATACATGACCGGCGGCACGGTGGTCGTGCTAGGCATGACGGGGCGCAATTTTGCGGCCGGCATGTCGGGTGGTATCGCTTACGTGCTGGACGAGGATGGCAGTTTCAAGAATCGCTGCAATCTGGCCCAGGTTGCGCTCGAGAAAGTGCTGCCGGCCGGCAGGCAGGCCGCCGGTGAGCCGCTGCATCTCGGCCAGGCCGACGAGACCCAACTCAAGGCGCTGGTCGCCCGTCATGCCGAATACACCGGCAGCAAGACTGCGACAGCCATCCTGGCCAACTGGGATGCCTGGCGCGAGAAATTCGTCAAAGTTTATCCGCAGGAATACAAGCGCGCCCTCACCGAGATGGCCGCTGCCGAGCGGAAGGAGGCTGCATAATGGGCAAGCCGACTGGATTCATGGAATTCGAGCGTCTTTCCGAGGCTTACGAGCCGGTCGAGAAGCGCCTCAAAAACTACAAGGAATTCATCCATATCCTGTCCGACGAGGAAGCCAAGGTTCAGGGCGCGCGCTGCATGGATTGCGGCATTCCGTTCTGCAACAACGGCTGTCCGGTGAACAACATCATCCCCGACTGGAATGACCTGGTTTACCGCGGTAACTGGAAGCAGGCGCTGGACGTGCTGCATTCGACCAACAACTTCCCGGATTTCACCGGCCGCATCTGCCCGGCTCCCTGCGAAGCCGCCTGCACGCTGGGTATCAATGCGGCGCCGGTGGGCATCAAGTCGATCGAGCATTTCATCATCGACAAGGGCTGGGAAATGGGCTGGGTCGTGCCGCAGCCGCCGAAGAGCAGAACCGGCAAGAAGATTGCCATTGTTGGTTCCGGCCCGGCCGGCCTGGCCGCCGCGCAGCAACTGGCGCGTGTCGGCCATGACGTGACCGTGTTCGAAAAGAGCGACCGCCTCGGGGGCTTGCTGGCTTATGGAATTCCCGACTTCAAAATGGAGAAGTCCCTGGTCGATCGCCGCATCGCCCAGATGGAAGCCGAGGGGGTCACCTTCAAGACCAGGGTCATCGTCGGCAGCGATGCATTGGCCGCGGGCATCCACAGCGATGCGCAGGAATTCGTCGCCGCCGGGCAGTTGACCGCGCAATTCGATGCGGTGATTCTCGCCGCCGGCGCCGAAGTGCCGCGCGATCTACCGGTGCCGGGGCGCGAGCTGAAGGGCATCCATGCAGCGCTGGAATTCCTGATTCCGCAAAACAAGGAAGTCCAGCAGGGCGTCGCCAATCCGATCAACGTCAAGGGCAAGCACGTCGTCGTCATCGGTGGTGGCGATACCGGCTCCGACTGCGTCGGCACCTCCAACCGCCAAGGCGCTGCTTCGGTCACCCAGTTCGAACTGATGCCGATGCCGCCGGAGCAGGAGAACAAGGCGCTGACCTGGCCGTACTGGCCGTACAAGCTGCGTACCTCGTCGTCGCATGATGAAGGCTGTACGCGCGATTTCGCGGTCGCAACCAAGCGCTTCATCGACGACGGCAAGGGCAACGTCAGGGCGCTGGAGGCAGTTCGTGTCGAATGGAAGGATGGCCGGATGGTCGAGGTCGCCGGGTCGGAATTCGACCTGCCCTGCGATGCCGCTTTCCTGGCCATGGGCTTCACCAACCCGGTCGGCACGCTCCTGGATGCATTTGGTGTCGTCAAGGACAGTCGAGGGAATGCCAGCGCAACGACCGACGGCGAAGGCTGCTATGCGACCAATGTCGCCAAGGTCTATGCTGCCGGCGACGTACGGCGTGGCCAGTCGCTGGTCGTCTGGGCGATCCGCGAAGGCCGCCAGTGTGCGCGCGAGGTGGATGCCTTCCTGATGGGCGCTTCGACGCTGCCCCGCTAAGACCAAAGAGCATCATGCGATAATGCGAAGGCGGCCCCAGCGGCCGTCTTCGTCGTTTCCGGAGTCCGAATATGGCTGAAATGCCTGTACAAGTCGTCATCCTTGCCGCCGGTCAGGGCAAGCGGATGCATTCCAATTTGCCCAAGGTGTTGCACCCGGTCGCCGGCAAGGCGCTGGCCCAGCATGTGATCGATACCGCGCGTTCGCTCGCGCCGTCCAGACTGGTCGTGGTTTTCGGCCATGGCGGCGAAGTGGTGCGGTCGACCCTCGATTCCGCCGATATTTCGTGGGCCTTGCAGGAGCCGCAACTGGGTACCGGGCACGCGCTTGCCCAGGCCCTGCCCGTCCTGGACAGTGCGGGACAGACGCTGGTTCTCTATGGCGACGTGCCGCTGACCAAGGCTTCCACCCTGAAGCGTCTGCTGCATGCGGGCAAGGATGGGCTGTCGATCCTGACTATCGAACTGGCAAACCCGACCGGCTATGGACGTATCGTTCGCGATGCTGGGGGGAACGTGCAGCGGATCGTCGAAGAGAAGGATGCGAACGCCCCGGAGCGGGCGATTCGCGAGGTCAACACGGGCATCATGGCGATTCCCTCGGCCCGCCTCGCCGACTGGCTGGCCCGGTTGTCGAATGACAACGCCCAGGGTGAATATTATCTGACCGATATTGTTGCCTTGGCGGTCGCCGAAGGAGTGCCCGTGCGTGCTGCCCACCCTGATGAACAATGGGAAGTACTGGGGGTGAACTGCAAGGTGCAGCTGGCGGAACTGGAGCGCGTGTACCAGCGCAACATGGCCGATCAGTTGCTGGTCGGCGGCGTCCGGCTGGCTGACCCAAATCGCATCGATGTGCGCGGTGAACTAAAGTATGGGCGCGATGTTTTCATCGATGTCGGTTGTGTCTTCGAAGGCCAGGTCGAACTGGGCGATGCCGTTGAAGTCGGCCCCTACTGCGTGCTGAAGAACGTCAAGGTTGGCGCAGGCACGCGCATCGCCGCCTTTTGCCATTTCGAGGACGCGGCGATTGGCCCCGACGGGGTGCTCGGCCCCTTTGCACGACTCCGTCCGGGAGCAGAACTCGGGCCCGAGGTGCACATCGGCAATTTCGTCGAAGTCAAGAAGAGCAGGATCGCCGCCAAATCCAAGGCCAATCATCTGGCCTATATCGGCGACGCCGAAATCGGCGAACGGGTGAATGTCGGCGCCGGAACCATCATCTGCAACTATGACGGAGCCAACAAGCACAAGACTGTGATCGGGGACGACGTGTTCATCGGTTCCGACACCCAACTCGTCGCGCCGGTCACGGTCGGGCGCGGGGCAACGCTGGGTGCAGGAACGACATTGACCCAGGATGCGCCCCCGGATGCCTTGACCTTGTCGCGTGCCCGGCAGATCACGATACCCGGCTGGGTGCGACCGCTGAAGGACAAGAAATGAGCGCCGTGCTTGTCCGGGTGGTGTGTGCACTGTGCGTCGGGCAAGCGCGGGCGTAAAATTAGCGTTCGCAAGTTTCAAACAAATTCAGGGAGAACAAGATGTCCAGATACACCACCGAGGCGCTGCGTTCCGTGGCGCTGGTCGGCCATGGCGCGTCCGGCAAGACCAGCCTGGCCGAGGCGTTGCTGTTCGCGACCGGGGCGATTCCGGCCAAGGGGAGCGTCGAGAGGGGCAGTACCGTCTGCGATAGTGACGCCCAGGAAAAGGAAGCGGGCCACTCGCTGACTTCGGCGGTCGTCAATTTTGGCCACGAAGGGGTCCGTGTCCATCTGGTCGACACGCCGGGTTATCCGGATTTTGCCGGGCAGGCGATTGCCGCGCTGGCCGGGGTCGATACGGCGTTGATTGTCGTCAACGCCCAGACCGGCGTCGAACTGATGACCGAGCGCATGATGCGTCATGCCGCCGAGCGCAAGCTGTGCCGCATGATCGTCATCAACAAGATCGATGCCGACAATCTTGATCTGCCCGGTCTGGTTGCCGATATCCGCGAACGCTTCGGCAAGCAGTGTCTGCTGCTCGACTTGCCTGCGCATGGTGCGGCTGACGTCGTCGAAGTGCTCGAGCACGATGCCGGCGATGCCGATTTCGAGTCGGTCGCGGTGGCGCATCGGGCGCTCATCGACCAGATCGTCGAGGAGGACGAGGAGCTGCTTGCTCAATACCTCGAGGATGGCACCGACCCCAGCGCGGCCGCGCTGCATGCGCCGTTCGAGAAGGCGCTGCGCGAGGGCCACCTGATTCCAATTCTCTTTGTTTCGGCCAAGACCGGGGCAGGGATCAAGGAGTTGCTGCACGTCATTGCCTCGCTGGCGCCGAATCCGGCCGAGGGCAATCCGCCAGCCTTCTACAAGGGCGAACCAGGCGGTGCGGTCGATGCTTTCCACGCCGAGCCGGAAGTTGGCAAACATGTGCTGGCCCATGTCTTCAAGGTGATCGCCGACCCCTACATGGGCAAGATCGGCATCTTCCGGGTGCATCAGGGGGCATTGAAGCGGGACATGCAGCTTTTCGTCGGCGACGGCAAGCGCCCGTTCAAGGTCGCCCATCTTTACCAGCTCCAGGGCAAGGACACCATCGAAGTCGACGAACTGCTGCCGGGCGACATCGGCGCCGTCGCCAAGGTCGATGAAATCGAGTTCGATTGCGTTCTGCACGATTCGCACGACGAGGACCATATCCACCTGGTGCCGCTCGAGTTTCCGAAACCGATGGCCGGGCTGGCCGTCGAGACGAAGAAGAAGGGTGACGAACAACGGCTATTCGACATCCTTGGCAAGCTGGCGATGGAAGATCCGACTTTCGTCGTCGAGCGCCATCCGACCAGTAATGAAACCGTCATCCGCGGTCTTGGCGAGATGCACCTTAAGACCAAGCTGGAAAAAATGGCGGGCCAGTACAAGCTGGAAGTCGATACCCAGCCGCCGCGCATTCCCTATCGCGAGACGATTACCGGCCCGGCGGAAGGCGTACATCGCCACAAGAAGCAGAGCGGCGGCGCCGGACAGTTCGGCGAGGTGCACCTGCGCATCGAGCCGAAAGGCCGTGGCGAAGGCTTCGAGTTCGTCGATGCGGTCAAGGGCGGCGTCATTCCCGGCGTATTCATGGCGGCCGTTGAAAAGGGCATTCGCCAGGGCCTGGAAGACGGCGTGGTCGCGGGTTATGCGGTCGACGACCTGAAAGTGACGGTTTTCGACGGCAAGACCCATGCCGTCGACGGCAAGGAGGTCGCTTTCGTGACCGCCGGTCGCAAAGCGGTGATCGAGGCCATCCGCAACGCCAAGCCGATCGTTCTGGAACCCATCGTCAATATCGAGATCATCGTGCCGGAAGCGGCGATCGGCGACCTGACCGGCGACCTTTCCAGTCGTCGTGGGCACATTACCGGCACCGACGGTCGTGGCCATGGCTTGGCGGCGATCAGCGGCGAGGTGCCGCTGGCCGAACTCAACGATTATCAGTCGCGCCTGAAATCGCTGACCGGCGGCCAGGGCAGCTACACGATCGAGTTCGCGCGCTATGCGGCGGTACCGCCGAACGTGCAGCAACAGATGGCCGGCAAGTTCCAGTTGCACGAAGACGACGAGTAAGCGCCGCGTCTGGAGAAAAGAAAAGGCCGGTTATCCGGCCTTTTTTCATCCTGCCGATGCAGGGTCGTAAACTGTGCAGCGAACGGGTTGCCCTATTTGCGAACGCGCTCAAAAACGTCAGCGGTGGCTTCGTGCTCTTGCTGCGTCGTTTTCTTGGCCGGGGTGACGAAATACGCTTCCCAGTCTTCGGCGCTCACCTCGACCTCCTGGGCCGTCGGAATCCGCCGCTCGACATGCCTGCGCCGTTCGCGCCAGCCATCAGGCGGGCCGACATCTTCAATTCGCCGATCCTCGAGCGGGCCACGTTTATTCGTCTTGTTCATGATAGTCGAAGCATTCCATCTGAACCTGTTTCCGAGCTGCAGAGCGTAGCGCATATCAGCCGGAAACGAAAGCCGGGCGCCTGCCTTCCCGGGCTAAAAAATCAGGTTTTTGCTGCCCAGCGACGGCGGTAGTGAACCGGCGCCATGCCCGTCCACGCGACGAAAGCCCGGTAGAAGGCCGAAGTGTCGGCGTAGCCGAGATCGGCTGCGACCTGCGCGATGGGGTCGCTGGTCTTGGCAAGCCGGGCAAGGGCCATGTCATGGCGCAGTGCCTCCTTGATGATGCGAAAACTTGATCCTTCGTCTTCCAGGCGGCGGTGGACCGTCCGTGGCGACAGGTGCAGTCGTGCCGCCACATCGCCAAGACCGGGCGAATCCGGCAGGGCTTCGCGTAGCAGGTCGCGGACGCGGATCACCATTTCGCGGTCGCGTCGGTAGAGCATGGTGATCTTGCCGGGTGCGCCGTCGAGGAAGGCTGTCAGCGCGGCTTCATCGCGGCGGACCGGCAGGTCGAGCAGATTGGCGTTGAAGCTGGCGACCAGTGTGCCGAACCCACCGGGGACGGTCGGGGCGAAACGGAAATCCTCGGTGAAGATCAGCGCGTAGTCGGCGGCATGGGCCGGCCGGCGGTAGGGAAAGATCACGCTGTCCAGCCCGATGCCGCGCCCGACGAGCCAGCAGGCCAGGCCGTGCAGCAGGCGCAGCAGCCACTCGAAGGCAAAGACGCGACCGGGATCGTCGGTGTCCCCGGCCCGCTTGCGGGTTTCGGCGATGACCAGTTCGGCATGGCCGTGCGAGCGGCGGACGCTGACCGCGAGGTCGGGCAGCACGACATGCAGGAAGCGGGAAGCGCGGGTCAGCGCTTCGGCCAGCGTCGGCGCGCTCAGACAGGCGCGGCAGAGGAATTCGAAGCTGCCGACGCGCATCGGTTGGGCGAACAGGCCGAAACCTTCGTCGTCGAACTCGCGATTCAGCAGGTTGTAGAGGGCGGCATAGCGCTCGACCGGAATCCGGCTGGCGGTGTCTGCAATATCAATGCCGGTCGCGGCCAGCAGCGGCGCCGGGTCCATTTGGCGGCGCTGCAACCCGGCCAGCATCCCGCTGACAAACCCCATTGCAACAGTGGCTTGCGTTCGGTCTGGCAATATGGTGCCGGGGCGACGGGGCATTTCTGGCCAATTTTCGATGTCGACCGCGGCAGTCTAGCATCTTGGCGGAATTTGCACGATCATCGTCATTCGTGGCAATGGCGGGAAGGGCAAAGCGGCCTACCATGGGCGACTTACCTTACTTTTCGCTGAGGCTGGCGCCATGACCGATCTTTCCGTTGCCAAGAAGCTGCCCCCGTACAAGCCGAAGAACAAGTTGCGTTTCGTCACCGCCGCCTCGCTGTTCGACGGCCACGATGCCTCGATCAACATCATGCGCCGCATCCTGCAATCTACCGGCGCCGAGGTCATCCACCTTGGCCACAACCGTTCGGTGCAGGAAATCGTCAATGCCGCGCTGCAGGAAGACGTGCAGGGCATCTGCATCACCTCGTATCAGGGCGGCCACGTAGAGTTCTTCAAGTACATGATGGACCTCCTGAAGGCCAACGGCGGTGAGAACATCAAGGTCTTCGGCGGCGGCGGCGGCGTCATCGTGCCGGCCGAGATCAGGGAACTGCACGACTACGGGGTCACCCGCATCTACGCGCCGGAAGACGGCGTGGTCATGGGCCTGCAAGGCATGATCAACGACGTGATCGAGAAGTCCGACTACGATCTCGGCGAGGCCGGCGCGCCCGGCGTCGAACAGGCGCTGGCCGACCTCAAGGCGGGCGACAAGCGCCTGCTGGCCCGCGTCATCACCCTGCTCGAAAACGGCGCTGTACCGGATTTGAAGGAGCCGCTGCTCAAGGCCGCTGCCGAAACCGCAATTCCGGTACTCGGCATCACCGGCACCGGCGGCGCCGGCAAGTCCTCGCTGACCGACGAGATCGTCCGCCGCTTCCGCCTCGACCAGGGCGACAGCGTCAAGATCGGCCTGATCTCCATCGACCCGTCGCGCAAGCGCACCGGCGGCGCGTTGCTCGGCGACCGCATCCGCATGAATGCCATCGAGCATCCGAACATCTTCATGCGCTCACTGGCTACGCGCGACACCGGTTCGGAGATTTCCGCCGCGCTGCCGGAAGTGATTGCCGCCTGCAAGCTGGCCGGCTTCGACCTGGTCATTGTCGAAACCTCCGGCATCGGCCAGGGCAATGCCGCCATCGTCCCCTTCGTCGATGTCTCGCTGTACGTGATGACGCCGGAGTTCGGCGCTGCCTCGCAGCTCGAGAAGATCGACATGCTCGACTTCGCCGACTTCGTCGCGATCAACAAGTTCGACCGCAAGGGCGCCGAGGATGCGCTGCGCGACGTGCGCAAGCAGGTCCAGCGCAACCGCGAGGCTTTCACGACACCGACCGACGACATGCCGGTCTTCGGCAACATGGACGCGCGCTTCAACGACGACGGCGTGACTGCGCTGTATCAGGCGCTCGTCCCGACCTTGACCGCCAAGGGCCTCAAGCTCAAGCAAGGCAAGCTGCCGCTGGTCACCGTCAAGCAGTCCTCGGCAAGCCGTGCCATCGTGCCAACCGCCCGCGTGCGCTACTTGGCCGAGATTGCCGACGCCGTGCGCGGCTACCACGTGCAGACCGAGGAACAGGTCAAGATTGCCCGCGAGCGCCAGTCGCTACGCATCGCGAAGGGCATTTTTGCCGGTTGTGACAAGTCGACCGCGGACTTCGATGAACTGCTTGCCTGGAAGGACGGCCAGCAGGACCCGAAGGCCAGGAAGCTGCTCGATATGTGGCCGGACACCGACAAGGCCTACAGCGGCGACGAATATGTGGTGAAAATTCGCGACAAGGAAATCCGTACCAAGCTGACCTCCGAGTCGCTGTCCGGCACCAGGATTCGCAAGGTCATCCTGCCGAAATTCACCGACGACGGCGAAATCCTGCGCTTCCTGATGAAGGAAAACGTCCCAGGCTCCTTCCCGTTCACCGCCGGCGTCTTCGCCTTCAAGCGCGAGAACGAGGATCCGACCCGCATGTTCGCCGGCGAAGGCGATGCCTTCCGCACGAACCGCCGCTTCAAGCGCGTCTCCGAGGGCATACCGGCCAAGCGGCTGTCGACCGCCTTCGACTCGGTGACGCTCTACGGCTGCGACCCCGACGAGCGTCCGGACATCTACGGCAAGGTCGGCAACTCCGGCGTGTCGATCGCCACGCTCGACGACCTCAAGGTGCTCTACGACGGCTTCGACCTGCTCGC
>JBFZCS010000296.1:0-4645 GCA_041307825.1 Azonexaceae bacterium | reverse complement strand
TGCAGACCGCCTTTGAAAGCGCCTCAGGCGAAAAACTCGGGAGCTTCTTCGCCCCCTGGCTCGATCAGCAAGCCTTGCCCGATGTCGCCATTGCCCGCGCCGAGAGCATACCCAGCGGCACACTACATCAACTGAAGATCACCTTCATCAAAAAAGATGCCCGCCTGCCATTGCGCCTGCCCCTTGAAATCAGCGCCGCCGGCCAGCGCGAAACACACTGGGTAGACCTCAGCGCCCAGCGCGACACCGCCACGCTCAATCTCGCCTTTGCGCCACAAAGCCTGCGCCTCGACCCCGAGATGCGCGTCTGGCGCCGTCTTGACGCCAGCCAGCTTCCACCCATCCTGCGCCAGTGGATGGCCGCCAGTGCGCCACAACTGGTCAATGTCGCCCGTGCGTCCGACGCAAATCTTGCGGTCAACCAGCTTTCCGGGCGTTTTTTCGAGGTCAAACCTAGGTTGCTTACGCCCGCCCAACTGAACAACGCCCTGAACGGCAACTCCCCCGTTCTGCTCGCCGGCACGCATGCCGAGATTGATCAGACCCTGGCCAGCGCCGGCCTGCCCGCGCGCCCGGCCAGCCTGATCGGGAAAGGCAGCGCCCAGGTCTGGACGGTGCCGGACAAACCTTTCCCGCTGGCCATCATCTCCGGCCAGGATGCAGCGTCGCTCAATGCCCTGCAACGCGGCCTGCCCCACTACGGCGGGCAAAGCTGGCTGATTTTTGAACAGGGACGCGTCATCGACAAAGGCACCTGGCCGGCCAGCATCCCTGAAATAACTGTGGCCAGCGCCGCGCGCAAGGACAATAAATGAAATGTCACTCGACACTCACCACCCTGCTTTTTGGCCTGCTTTGGACGGGGACCCTGATGGCTACTGAAGAACCAAAATTTGAATCGCTGCGCAAGGAAGACAAGGTCGAAATCCGCCGCTATGGTCCAGTTATCGTCGCTGAAACCATCGTCGATGGTGATATGGATAGCGCCTCCAACCGTGGCTTCCAGCTCATTGCCGGCTACATTTTTGGCAACAATGAACGAATCGCGATGACCGCACCGGTGGTTGCCGAAGCGCAAAGCAGCGCCGAGAAAATTGCCATGACCGTCCCGGTCAGCATCGAACCGCAAATCGCCGACGACAGCAAAATGGCCGGCGCCCAACGCTGGCGCATCCACTTCGTCATGCCCAGCCAATACACCCTTGCCACCCTGCCCAAACCGCTCAACCCGCAAGTCAAACTGCGCGAGATACCCGCCAAAACCTATGCCGCACTGACTTACTCCGGTTTCAACACTGAAAGCAAGGTGCAGGAAAAAACTGACCAGCTTCTCGACTGGCTCAAGACGCAAAAGATCGAAACCATCGGCAACCCCCAACTCGCTCGCTACAACCCGCCCTGGACGCTACCATTTTTGCGCCGCAACGAGATATTGCAGGAAATCAGAGCGGATTCGCCGCGCTGATACGCGATAGCGAAGCAATCCGGCGTTAAGAGGTGAAGCGGGATATTTACTCGCTCCACACGGTCTTTGGCCTTATCTATAGCGTAATGACCGATCGCGAGAAGTGACGCTTTCCCGAAAAGTGCAAGCCTATTTGATTTAGCGGGTGACCCTCGCCTCATCGCATTCGGCCCACATCGCAAAGTCCTGCCTCAGACAGGAGGCAATCACGAAAGCCGTTGACGCGACCCGGGGGCCAAGTTTGCCCTGGCGTTGGAAAGACAGGATCGCAAATCGTGCCAATGTGAGTCTGGGATGCGGATTGGAAACGTTCATCTTGCCCCCCTGCTGGCAGAAAACGCAAATCTTGCTCGGCGGGTCGGCTTTTGCTGCGGCGCGCATTTATCAACCGGGCTGGCTCAATTCGTATCGGCCCGTTTCTGATCGACCCAGATCAGCTGGTCGGTGGCAAAGCCAAGCGCCCGGGCCTGGCCGAGCAGTTGCTCGCGGACCTCGGTCGGCAGCGTCTTGTCGCGGGCAAGAATCCACAAATAGTCGCGGTCCGGCCCGGCGACGAGCGACCAGCGATAGTTCTCCTGATCGAGCGCAATCACGTGATAGCCGCCATAGAAGGGGCCGAAGAACGACACCTTCAGCGACCCGGTACTGCTGTCGCCGACGAACAAGGCGCGGCCGATGGCTTCCTTCCACGCCTGACGCTGCGTGTCGTAACCCCGGTTGATGACCTTGACGCTGCCGTCTTCCTGCAGCTGGTAAGTAGCACTGACGTCGCTCATGCCGCGCTCGAAAGAATGGTCAAGCCGGGCGATTTCATACCATTGCCCAAGGTAGCGATTGAGATCGAACGAAGTCACCGGACGCAGGCCGTCGGGAGGCGCCGTCGAGCAAGCAGCCAGCGTCAAAGCAAACAACAGGGCAAGGATGGCAGTGCGGATCGACGACATGGGCAGGCTTTCGGAAGGTATCCAAGCAAAACTACAGAACCACTCAGATTTTATTTTGTCCTAGACAATACAAAAGTATAGCCGTAATAACAAGCTAATTAGTCGTCAAGCCTGCAGATCAATACCTTTCGTACCAGTCGAAACATAATCATCAAGGAGCCAACATGAACAAAATCGCCCTGGTTACCGGCGCTGCCGGCGGCGTCGGCAGTGCCGTGGCGGCTCGACTCGCCGCCCAGGGTTGGCAACTGATTGTAACCAGCCGCCAGGCCGAACACTTGACGGCAGCCTTCGGCGATCAGTACCTGCAAGTGGCCGCCGATTGCTCGACGGTGGCCGGCGCCCGACAGATTCTACAGGCGGCCAAAGACCACCAGATGGTGCCGACTGCTCTGGCTCATTGCGTCGGCAATATTCGCCTCGGCGCCATGCACCGCATGAGCGAGGAAGATTTCAACGATTGCCTGAGCGCCAATCTGATCAGTGCTTTCCACACGCTTTCGGCGTTCGTCGGCGCCCTGCGCGAGGCGCGCAGCCCCGGCGCAGCGGTGCTGGTTTCATCTGCCGCGGCGCGCATCGGCACACCCAACCACGAAGCCGTCGCCGCCGCCAAGGCCGGACTGGAGGGCTTGGTTCGTGGCGCCGCCGCAAGCTATGCCGCCAACGACATCCGCATCAACGCCGTGGCGCCCGGCATCATGGAAACGCCCGCCTCGGCCGGCATCATCGCCAGCCCGGCGGCCCGTGAAGGCGCCGCCCGGCAGTACCCGCTGCCCGGCATCGGCGCGCCGGATGAACTGGCCGAGTTGATGGTCTGGCTGCTTTCCGACTCGGCCGCCCGCGTCACCGGGCAGGTCTGGTCGCTCGATGGCGGATTTTCCAGCATCCGACCCTTGGTCAAGTGAGGACCAGCATGGCTGACGCAAATCCTGCTGCCCTGCCTCGTACCGTCGCCTGGCTCGGCTATGGCGGGCTGATTCCCTTTTTGGTCCTGACGCCGGGCAGCCTGCTCGACTATCATTACGGCGCGCTGTGGAGCGATGCGCTTTACGCCTACGGGGCGATCATCCTCAGTTTCATCGGGGCGCTGCATTGGGGGCTGGCGATGAGCCTGCCCGAACTGAGCGAACGCCAGCGCTCGGCCTTGTTTTTATGGAGCGTCGTGCCGGCCCTGATCGCCTGGCCGGCCGTTCTCTTTTCGCCGCCTATCGCCGCGCCGCTTCTGGTTTTCGGTTTCATCGCCCACTACCTGCAAGACCGGCGGCTGGCCCGCCAGGCGTCGCTCGCGGACTGGTATCTGCCACTCCGCCTGCGCCTGACCAGCGTCGCCGTCGTCTGTCTGATCGCCGGTGTTTTTGCATCTGCTGTTTAACTACGGAAAATAATTGGAGGTAGTGCCATGAATCTGTTCAATCGTTTGCCCGGTTTCCCCGGCACACCGGCGGGCAAGGAACGTGTCGTCCTGCGCCAGCTCCCCAAGGTTTTTCTGCTCGGCACACTGCTGCTCGCAGTCCCTTCGCTATTGGCCCGGCTGATCGCCAGCCCGGACGATGCGCTGGCGGTCATGACCACCGACATCTACGTGATCGGCCTGATCATCCTGCACTGGACGATTGTTTTCACCGTGGGTATTGCCGCTTTCATCATCATGATGATGAAAGGCCCGGCTTACGTCGCCGATGCCTATCCGCTGCAGGAAGCGGAAACGCTGGAGGCGCCGCCGAAATGGAAATCACTTGGCCGATGAGCCAGTAACGAATCTCTCGGCCGTTCCTGCCGATCGCAGGTTACGGCTTGGCTCGCTGGCCGGAGGCGTAGCCGGCAAAATGCTGGCCTAGCCGCTGCTGACTGGCCAATTGCTGACCAAAAGGGCGGGCGAGGCCTGCCACCTTACCGGAGGGCGAGGCGTTGTGCGCCTGCCCGGAAGGACCTGAATCAGACGCCGCAGGAGCCGCCGTTGTTGCGCTTGTAGCCCATCTTCAGCAGCAGTTTTTCCGGCGGACAGAATCCGGTAAAGCCGCTCTGGAAGAGGTTGAAGCCGACGAACGCGGTGAAGGCGAGGAACCACTTCGAAACGAAGATCGGGCTGCCGTCAATGCCGAGGGCGAGGGACAGCATGATGAAAAAGCCGGCCATGATGCGCATGATGCTTTCGATGGTCATGATTGATGCTCCTTGTGGAATGCAGAGTAGTAAAGGACGGGAATCACCACGAGGGTGAGCAGGGTGGAAACGA
>JBFZCS010000295.1:0-3065 GCA_041307825.1 Azonexaceae bacterium | reverse complement strand
TGACGACGATGACGTCCATGCCGAGCACGTCGTCGACTTCGTCATAGTTGATTTCGGGGAACACGAGGTGCTCCTTCAGACAGCAGGCATAGTTGCCACGGCCGTCGAAGATCTTCGGGTTCAGACCGCGGAAGTCCTTCACGCGCGGCAGCGCGATGGTGACGAACCGGTCCAGGAATTCATACATGCGGTCGCCGCGAAGCGTGACCTTGGCGCCAAGCGTCATGCCATCACGCACCTTGAACGTGGCGATCGACTTCTTTGCCTTGGTCATCTGCGGCTTCTGGCCGGCGATCTTGGCCAACTGCGCGGCTGCCACTTCGACCTTCTTGCGGTCGGCGGTGGCTTCACCCACGCCCATGTTGAGCACGATTATCTCGATGCGCGGGATTTCCATAATGTTCCCGTACTCGAACTTCGTGCGCATGGCGTCGCGCACGACCTTCTCGTAGTGCACCTTCATGCGCGGCTTGTAATCAGCGGGGCGCGGCTTGGCGGGCGCGGCGGCGACGGGCGCTGCTGCCTTGGCGGCCTTGGCCTTACCAGCTGCGGCTTGCGGCTTGCCGCCCTTTTTGTCGTTCTCAGCCATGGCTTACTTCTTCTCCGGAATGACTTCGCCAGAGCGCTTGGCGACACGCACCTTGCGGCCGTCGTCCAGCAGCTTGAATCCGACGCGGGTCGGCTTGCCGTCCTTGGGGTCTTCGAGGGCGAGGTTCGACAGCTGGATCGCGGCTTCCTTGGAAATGATGCCGCCTTCCTGCTGCGCCGTCTGCTTCTGATGCCTGCGGACGACGTTGACGCCACGAACGAGTGCGCGGTTCTCCTTGGGGCGAACCTCGATCACCTCGCCGTGCTTGCCCTTGTCGCGGCCCGTCAGCACGATGACGTGATCGCCCTTCTTGATCTTCTGAGCCGACATCACAGCACCTCCGGCGCGAGCGAAACGATCTTCATGTGGTTCTTGGCGCGCAGTTCGCGGGTCACCGGCCCGAAGATACGCGTGCCGACGGGATCGCCTTGCGCGTTCACGAGAACGGCGGCGTTGCGATCGAAGCGGATCAGCGAGCCGTCCGCACGGCGAACGCCCTTGGCGACGCGCACGATCACGGCCTTCATCACCTGGCCCTTTTTCACGCGACCCTTCGGGATCGCCTCCTTCACCGACACGACGATCGTGTCGCCGATGGTGGCGTACTTGCGCTTGGAACCGCCCAGCACCTTGATGCACTGGACGCGGCGGGCGCCCGAATTGTCGGCGACGTCGAGATTGGTCTCCATCTGGATCATCGCTGTCGTCCTTCCCTTACGGCCACCCTCGGGTGGCCAAATTCATTTCATCGGCCGGCTCGTCCATCTCGCCCGCGCCGTCAGCCCGTTGCGGGGCCCGGCGCCGGGGATCAGGCCTTCGCCAGAACCACCCAACGCTTGTTCTTCGAGATCGGGGCAGACTCCTCGATGGAGACCTTGTCGCCGATCTTGAAAACGTTCGCTTCGTCATGCGCGTGATACTTCTTCGTACGGCGCACGGTCTTTTTCAGCAGCGGATGCGTGAAACGGCGTTCCACTTCCACCACGATCGTCTTGTCGTTCTTGTCGGAAACGACCACACCCTGCAGAATGCGCTTCGGCATCGCTCAAATCTCCTCAAGCGCTCTTCTGCGCACTGCCGGCCCGCTTCGTGCGAGCCACCGTCATCACGCGCGCGATATCGCGGCGGACCTCGCGAATCCGCGAGGTGGTTTCCAGCTGCCCGGAAGCCCGCTGGAAGCGCAGGTTGAACTGCTCCTTCTTCAGCTTCGCCAGCTGGTCGTCGAGCTGGTCGAGGGACATGCCCTTAAGCTCAGCAGCCTTCATCGTTCGTCCTCACTCATTCCTTTGTGTCACGTCTCAGCAATCAAGCGAGGCGCGTCACGATACGGGTCTTGATCGGCAGCTTGGCGGCGCCGAGTTCGAGCGCTTCCTTCGCGATCTGCGGATTGACGCCGCCGATCTCGAACAGGATGCGGCCCGGCTTCACGCGTGCCACCCAGAGTTCAACGCTGCCCTTGCCCGAACCCATGCGAACTTCGGCCGGCTTCTTGGTGACCGGCACGTCCGGATAGATGCGGAGCCAGATGCGGCCCTGACGCTTCGTGTGGCGTGCGATCGCGCGGCGAGCCGCTTCGATCTGGCGCGCGGTGATACGTTCCGGCTCGACGGCCTTGAGGCCGATTTCGCCGAAGCTCAAGGTCGTGCCGCTTTTGGCAGCGCCGTGGATGCGGCCCTTGAACTGCTTGCGGAACTTTGTGCGCTTAGGTTGCAGCATTGTCTTTTCCTAAAGTTCCTTAGGCTTCTGTCGGCGTCTCGGTGGTTTCGCCACCGCGGGGAGCACCGCCGCCGCCACCGCCACCACCGCGTCCGCCACGCGGACCGCCGCGGCGGTTGTCACGGCGATCGCCATCGTCGCGGCGCGGACGGGGACCGGCCTGATCCTGGGTTTCGAGCGAACGGCGCTCGGAAGCCATGGGATCGTGCTCGATGATCTCGCCCTTGAAGATCCAGACCTTGATGCCGATGACGCCGTAGGCGGTCTTGGCGAGGCCGTAGCCGAAGTCGATGTCGGCGCGCAGCGTGTGGAGCGGCACGCGGCCTTCGCGGTACCATTCGGTCCGTGCGATTTCCGCGCCGCCCAGACGGCCGGCGACGTTGATACGGATGCCGACGGCGCCAAGGCGAAGGGCCGACTGCACGGCGCGCTTCATGGCGCGGCGGAAGGCGACGCGGCGCTCGAGCTGCTGGGCGATACCTTCGGCCACCAGCGTGGCGTCGATTTCCGGCTTGCGCACTTCGACGATGTTGAGGTGCACTTCCGACGTGGTCAGGCGGGCAAGTTCGCCACGCAGCTTCTCGATGTCGGCGCCCTTCTTGCCGATCAGCACTCCGGGGCGGGCCGAATGGACCGTGACGCGGCACTTCTTGTGCGGGCGCTCGATGACCACCTTGGAAATGCCGGCGGTGCGCTGGTGCTGCATGATGTGGTCACGCATGACCATGTCTTCGTGCAGCAGCTTGCCGTACTCGCCACG
>JBFZCS010000294.1:0-6199 GCA_041307825.1 Azonexaceae bacterium | reverse complement strand
TTCGCATCGAGGGAAAGAAACCGACCAGTTGCTTACCTTCGTGCTGTCGCCGACTGAAATGCAGGTAACAAAGTACAGCAGCCATTCCAGACGACTGGCCACCGACAAGTCTTCGGCCAATGCTGTCGTTGACCTGTAGCGCTCTATCGGGCTGGCGTGTGTCCGTTACCTGTCGTTCGGCCTTGAGGGAGCTCGAACGGCGGCTACTACTAGGCGAACGCGAACTTCCGACCAGCTGCTGCCTGATGACTAAGGCAATTTAGCCGAATGGCTCAGCTTCAAACCCATCTTTCAGCAGATACCTTTCCAGCAGCCCCGCACCGGTCTATATTGGTCACGTGGGAGGACAATATGGACGCGTCATTGATCATCCGCAAGACCGCCGCCGATTTGCGTGTGCCGCCGAATTTTTCCGACTACGCACAAGAGCGGGCGCGGTTTTCATGGGATAGCCTGGACGGCCAATTGGCCGATTTGCCGGATGGTGTGGTTAACATCGCATTTGCAGCCGTCGACAGGCATGTGTCGGACGGCTTGCAAACGAAAACAGCCTACCGGTTTCTGGCACGCGACAACGCGCCGCAGGACATCAGTTACGGCGAACTCGCCGCGTTGTCCAATCGTTTCTGCAACGTGTTGCGCTGGTTGGGTGTCGGCAAGGGTGATCGGGTGTTCGTGCTGGCCGGCCGGATACCCGAACTCTACGTCGCGGTGCTCGGCAGCCTGAAGAATGGCAGCGTAGTTTCGCCGCTGTTTTCGGCCTTTGGGCCGGAACCCATCACCACGCGCGTCAATCTCGGCGCGGGCAAGGTGCTGGTCACCACCGACGCGCTCTATGAACGCAAGGTGGCGAAGTGGCGCGACAAAATGCCGACGCTCGAACATGTGCTGCTCGTGGCCGAGGATGGCGGGAGGTCGGACGTGCCGGGCACGCTCGATCTCGCGACGCTGATGGCGCAGGCAAGCGACACGTGCGAGATCGCGGCGACTTCAGCCGCAGACATGTCGTTGCTGCACTTCACCAGCGGCACGACGGGCACGCCGAAGGGTGCCGTGCATGTGCATGGCGCGGTGGCTACACACTGGTCGACCGGCAAGTACGCGCTCGACCTGCATCCGGACGACATCTTCTGGTGCACCGCCGATCCTGGCTGGGTGACCGGCACGTCGTACGGGATCATCGCGCCGCTGCTGCATGGCGTAACCTCGATCATCGACCGCGAGGAATTCGATGCCGAGCGCTGGTACGCGATCTTGCAGGATCACGCCGTCACGGTCTGGTACACGGCGCCGACGGCGATCCGCATGCTGATGAAGGCCGGCGCGGAAATTCCGCGCAAGTACGGCTTTCCGCAGCTGCGCTTCATAGCCAGCGTCGGCGAGCCGCTCAATCCGGAAGCAGTGCGCTGGGGCAAAGAGGTGCTCGGCCTGCCGATCCACGACAACTGGTGGCAAACGGAAACCGGCGGCATCATGATCGCCAACACGCCGGCCTTCGACATCAAGCCCGGCTCGATGGGCCGCCCGCTGCCGGGCATCGACGCGGCCATCGTCAAACGTCAGGAAGACGGCTCGGTGAAAGTGATCGAAGAGGCGAATGTCGAGGGCGAACTCGCGCTGAAAGCCGGCTGGCCGTCGATGTTCCGTAGCTACCTCAACAACGAGGAACGCTACCGCAAGTGCTTTGCGGGGCCGCATAACGAGTGGTATCTGAGCGGCGACCTGGCGAAGCGCGATGCCGACGGCTACTTCTGGTTCGTCGGCCGCGCCGATGACGTGATCAAGTCGGCCGGGCACCTGATCGGCCCGTTCGAGGTCGAGAGCGCGCTGATGGAGCATCCGGCCGTGGCCGAAGCCGGCGTGATCGGTAAGCCCGATCCGATGGTCGGCGAAATTGTCAAGGCCTTCGTTTCGCTGAATAAAGGTTTTGAAGACAGCGAAAAGCTGCGCCGCGAACTGCTCGGTCATGCGCGTAAGAAACTCGGCGCCGCCGTCGCGCCCAAAGAGATAGCGGTACTTTCCAGCCTGCCGCGCACACGCAGCGGCAAGATCATGCGGAGGCTATTAAAGGCGCGCGAACTGGGCTTGCCCGAAGGCGATCTCTCGACATTGGAAAGCGGAGGCTGACATGACCATCGACCACCATGCTCCCTCTCCGCCGGCTGGCCCAGTACCGTGGGACAAGGATTTCGCGTTGAAGCTGCTCGACGACATGGTGCGCATCCGCCGCATGGAGGAAAAATCGGCGGAACTCTACGGCGCCGGCAAGATTCGCGGCTTCCTTCACCTCTACATCGGCGAGGAGGCCGTAGGCGTCGGCGCGCTGCACGCGCTGCGGCCCGAGGACAATGTCGTCGCCACCTATCGCGAACACGGCCACGCGCTGGTGCGCGGGCTGTCGATGGCAAGCATCATGGCCGAGATGTTCGGCAAGCAGGAAGGTTGCGCGCGCGGGCACGGCGGCTCGATGCACCTGTTCGACGCGGCGACGCGGCTCTATGGTGGCAACGCCATCGTTGGCGGCGGACTGCCGCTGGCGACGGGACTCGCCCTGGCGGCGAAGCTGCAAAACGAGGCGCGCATCACCGCCTGTTTCTTCGGCGATGGCGCGGTGGCCGAAGGCGCCTTTCACGAATCGCTCAACCTCGCCGCGCTGTGGAAACTGCCGGTACTGTTTTGCTGCGAGAACAACCTGTTCGGCATGGGTACCTCCATCGAGCGCGCCGAGTCTCAGACCGACCTGGTCGCCAAGGCTGCCTCCTACAATTTGCCGGCGCTCTCCTGCGACGGCATGGACATCGTTGCCGTGCATGAGACGATGCAGCAAGCCGTCGTGCAGGCCAAGAATGGCCCGGTCTTTATCGAATTCCGCACCTACCGTTTTCGTGCCCACTCGATGTTCGACGCCGAGCTTTACCGCGATAAGGCCGAGGTCGAGGAATGGAAATCGCGCGGCCCGATCCATACCTTCAGCGCACGGCTCAAGGCGGAAGGCAAGCTGACGGAAGAAGAATTCCTCGCCCTCGACGCGGCGGCGATGAAAGAGGTCGAAGCTGCCGTCGCCTTCGCCGAAGACGGCACCTGGGAACCGGTGGCAGACCTGCTCAAGGACGTGCTGACACCGGAAGGAGTCACATCATGACCCGCAAGCTCAGCTACCGCGAGGCGATGCGCGAGGCGATGCACGAGGCATTGACGAACGACTCGCGCGTTTTCCTGATGGGCGAGGATGTCGGCCGCTACGGCGGCACCTACGCCTTCTCCAAGGGATTTCTTGAAGAGTTTGGCCCCGAGCGCATTCGTGATACGCCGCTCTCCGAGCTTGGCTTTGTCGGCGCCGGTATCGGCGCGTCGCTCGGTGGCCTGCGCCCCATTGTCGAAGTAATGACCGTCAATTTCAGCCTGCTGGCGCTCGACCAAATCGTCAACTCGGCGGCGCTACTGCGCCACATGTCGGGCGGGCAATTTTCGGTGCCGCTGGTGATCCGCATGTGCACCGGCGCCGGACGCCAACTCGCGGCCCAGCACTCGCACAGCCTCGAAGGCTGGTATGCGCACATTCCCGGCATCAAGGTGCTGGCGCCCGCCACTATCGAGGATGCGCGCGGCATGCTCGCGCCCGCGTTGGCTGATCCAGACCCGGTGGTGATTTTCGAGCACTGCGGGCTGTTCAATACCGAGGGCGAACTGCCGGACAAGTGGGACGTTGATATCTCGTCGGCCAAGGTACGACGTGAAGGCAAGCACGTGGCGTTCGTCACCTACGGCGGCTCGCTTCCCAAGGCGCTGGCGGCGGCGGAAACGCTGGCGGCCGATGGCATCGAAGCCGAGGTGCTCGACCTGCGCGTGTTGCGCCCGCTCGATACCGTCGCCATCGCCGCCGCTGTCGCTAAGTGCCATCGCGTCGTCGTGGTCGACGAAAACTGGAAGAGCGGCGGCCTGGCGGCTGAGGTGGTCGCGCGCATCATGGAGCACGCCTTCTACGAACTCGACGCACCGGTCGCGCGCGTCTGCGCCGAGGAAGTGCCGATTCCCTACGCGAAGCACATGGAAGACGCGGCGCTGCCGCAGCCGGAGAAGATCGTCGCGGCGGTGAAGGAGATGCTGGGATGATCGAGTTCAAATTGCCATCGCTCGGCGCCGACATGGACGATGGTACCCTGCTGGAATGGAAAGTCGGCGTTGGCGACACGGTGACAAAGGGCCAGGTGATCGCCGTCGTCGACACCGCCAAAGCGGCGGTCGATGTCGAATGCTGGACTCCCGGCACAGTGCATGAACTCGTCGCTGAGGTCGGGCAGAAAATGCCCGTCGGCACCGTGATGGCGATCCTCTCCGAAAGTGGCGAAAAAGTCGGCGCTTGCGGGACGGCGGCAGTTTCGCCAGCCGCCCCGACCGCGCGCCGCATGATCTCTCCCGCTGCGCGCAAGCATGCCGAGAAAAGGGGTATCGATCTCGATGCGGTCGTCGGCAGCGGCCCGAACGGCGCGGTGACGCTTGACGATGTCGAGAACGCCGCCGCGCAACCTGCGCCGGTGACTGCCCCCAAACCTGCGGCGACGCCCGACAAATCTGCCGAAATGCGCAAGGCCATTGCCGCCGCGATGGCGCGCTCCAAGCGCGAAATTCCGCATTACTACGTCGCCGAGGAAATTTCGCTCGCCAAAGCGCTGGCTTGGCTGCAAGCCGAGAACCTGCGGCGGCCGATGGCCGAGCGGCTGTTGCCGGCGGCAGTGCTGCTCAAGGCGGTGGCTGTCGCGCTTGCTCACTATCCCGAGCTCAACGGCTTTTTCCGTGACGGCAGTTTCGCGCCGGCCGCAAAAATCAACCTCGGTGTGGCCATCTCGCTGCGCCAGGGTGGACTGATCGCGCCCGCGCTGCTCGATGCCGGCGCCAGGAACGTCACGCAAATCATGCAGGGACTCATGGATCTAGTGAAGCGCACCCGCGCCGGTTCGCTGAAGAGCTCCGAAATGAGCGAAGCGACGATCACCGTGACCAATCTCGGCGACCAGGGCTCGCAGCTAGTGTTTGGCGTGATCTACCCGCCGCAGGTGGCGCTGGTCGGCTTCGGCCGCGTCGCAGAGCGGCCTTGGGGCGACGCAGAAGGCGGCCTCAAAGCCTTGCCTGTCGTCACGGCGACCCTCGCGGCCGACCATCGCGTCTCGGACGGCCATCGCGGCGCGCTTTTCCTGCGCGAACTCGCCGAGCTGCTGCAACATCCGGAGGAACTGGAGGGACTCGAAAAATGAATGAAGCCGATATTCGTGCCGTGGCACTGGAAACCCTGCTGGCCATCGCGCCCGAGGTCGAAGCCGACGAGCTGCGCAGCGACAAGCCCTTGCGCAACCAAGTCGACCTCGATTCGATGGACTGGCTCAACTTCCTGCTCGGCCTGCACGAAAAGCTCAAGGTGGAGATTCCCGAAGCCGATTACGCGAAGCTAGTCACCCTGGATGACGTGATGGGTTATCTGGCGAAGAAACTTGAAGGATAGGAACTTCAATGCCAATTTCCAAGAGAATCCGGGCGTGGTCAATCCCGAATTGACGAACGCATGTCCTGAAAACCCCATTCGGAAGCCTGTTTCATCGTGCCTGAGCCCGAGAGAGGTGACAAAAACCGTTGCTTGCTCGGCCTCAGGCACGAGTTCCTCTACGCGGGCGATGAGTGCTCGTCGGTTTGTGCCTGGTCTGGCCAGAGCCCCAAGGTCGGCTGTGGTCGACGTGCTTCCGTTGGTCATCCAGCAGGTTTCAAAGTGTAGCGACCCTTTGAAGGTCAGCTATCTTGCGAGGACGAAATTCCGCTCCTGGCCAACAGTTGCCCGACTCTCCTTCTGATCAGCCGACGTTCGGCCGTACGACTGCTTCCTGGCGGTGTGACTGGCAGTCTGCGACCCTCAACTGCTTGATGATGTTTGCAAGCTCTTTGGCGGCTTTCTGATCCGAAACCCGCCGGTCGAGTTTTGAGGTTGACGGACCCTGCTTCGGCCAAAGCGGCATTACGCCGTTGTACCAATTACGGCTGCCAATGGTGCCCGGGACGGTTATCGAACCCGTACGCCAGAGGCCGAGAGATTTTAAATCTCTCGGAATGGCTTAACGGTGAGGGTTGCGGAGGTTCATGGGTGGTAGTCGACTACATTTGCTACGGTTGGTGCGGGTCGAGCGCCCTCTTCCGCTTGGTATGTCGCGCTCCC
>JBFZCS010000293.1:0-4964 GCA_041307825.1 Azonexaceae bacterium | reverse complement strand
TCAGCGTGCGTTGCAACACCGGCTTCTACATCACGCCGACCGGCATGCCCTACGACACGCTGGTCGCCGACGACATACCGCTGATGGCGCTCGACGGCAGCCATCAAGGCCGGCGCAAGCCGTCGTCGGAATGGCGCTTTCACCGCGACCTCTACGCCGCCCGGCCCGAATTCGGCGCGGTGCTGCACGCCCATTCGCCGTTTGCCGTCAGCCTCGCCTGCCTGCGCCGCGACATTCCGCCCTTCCATTACATGATCGCCCGCTTCGGCGGCGACACCATCCGCTGCGCCGACTACGCCATTTTCGGCTCGCAGGAACTGTCGACCGCGGCATTGCAGGCGATGGCCGGGCGTCGCGCGTGCCTGCTCGCCAACCATGGCCTGCTGGTCGCCGGCCGCGATCTCGTCGAAGCGCTGGCGCTGGCCATCGAGTTCGAAGACCTGTGCGAGCAATACTGGCGCGCCTGCGCGATCGACCGACCGGTGCTGCTCTCGGCAGACGACATGGCCGCAGTGATCAAGAAATTCTCGGATTACGGGCAGCAGTAGCCTGCGAATCCGGAAGGCCTCACTCGCCAACAGTAATCAGCAATGGAGATATTTCCTTGTAGAGCAAGGGTAACGGCGCCTTGCGCGAGGCTGTAATGATCCGGGTTCCCGGCGGATAGATCAGGTGGTAAGTCAGGAAAATGTGAGTATCGCCGCTGTCCAGCAGCAGTTCGCGCAAGGCTGCATAGCCGGACTGGCCGAGCACGGCCGCATTCGAGTAGTCATGCCGGTTGAGCCGCACCAAGCCTTGTTGAAACTCGAGCTCCGGCCTTTCCGGACCCAGAAGCTGGTGCAGCAACTTGTGCCGCAATTCAGGTGCAATCAGCAAACCGACGCAGTTCTCGCCGACCAGCCATTCGACCATGCGCCCTTCCCCTGCAGGGTCTGGCTGATGTTCCCCAAACGCCTGACACCAGCGCGGCAGGAAGGAAACATGGCGGCGAACGTTCTTTTCCACGGCGCCCGGAGTGTCAGTTGTCGAAGGTCATGGCGACCAGACTGTCGACCACATCGGTATCCGAAACAAAACCCAACAACTCATTGTTGTCGATCACCAGCACCCTCCTTGCTTCATAGCGGACCATCAGCCGCGCCAGATAACGGATATCAAGTTGCTGCGAAACCTGCAGCGCCGGCTTCTGGGCGATGTCATAGACGTTGAGCAGATCGATATCGCCATCCTCGGCGATTACCGCCCTGGCAATGTCGCCATAAGTGATCAGGCCGTAGGCGTCACCCGCACTCTTCTTGTCGACGACCAGCGACTTGACGACGCGTTCCTTCATCATCGCCAGAGCCTCGCGCACCGTGGCGAACGGGTTGATGGCAACGACATCCCTTATCATGATTTCCGAAACCAGCATGGCAACAAACTCCTTCAGTCAATAATCATGCTCGGCGAGCAGCTTAAAGTTCATCTTCCACTTCCTGCCGGAAGAGCGCCATTTGTGCCAGCCCTATTCCGACCACAGTGCCCAGCGGCAGCGAGAAGGCCAACCCGCCGCCCGGCAGATCCATCTCTAGCTTAACCTTGACCGCCTTCAGGATGCGTGTCGCCAACTGCTTCTCGACGATGCACAGCAGCAGCGACTCCTTCCGCTCGAGACCGAGGCCGAGGAAAGTCTTGCGGTCTTTAGGGCGCAGCCCCTTACCCTTGAGTATCGTGATGCCGGCGGCACCGGCCTCCTTGAGGATGTCGACAGAATGGTTCTCGTTTTCCTCGGGAACGATCAGAACGACAGCAGAAAACCTCATTCCACTTTCTCCTTTTGATTTGCCCTGATATGCAGCCACCACGTGGCAAGCATGCCATAGGACATGACGATGATCATCGGCAACAGCGAAGCGAAGGCGATCAGGCCGAAGCCGTCGATCAGCGGGTCGCGGCCGGGGGTCCGCTCGGCGAGGCCGACACCGAGCGCGGTGACGAGCGGAACGGTCACTGTTGACGTCGTCACGCCACCACAATCGTAGGCGATCGGCACGATGAAACGCGGCGCGAACGGCGTCATGGCAAGGACCAGCAGGTAGCCCGGGATCAGCCAGTAAGCGATGTTGATGCCGTCGATGATGCGCGCGCAGCCGATGACGATGCCGAGGCCAACACCGAGCGAAACCAGCGAGCGCAGCCAGAACCCCTTGATCTGGCCGAGGCTGACGTCATCCGCCTTGATCGACAGCGCTATCAGCGCCGGTTCGGCCATCGTCGTGGCGAAGCCGATCAGGAATCCATAGAGGTAAACCGCCCACATCGGCACACCGTCGCGCATCAGGCCGTTGGTCATCTCGTCGCCGAGCGGGAAAAGCCCGACCTGCAACCCCTCGTCAAACATGAAGAGCCCGATGGCGACCAGAGTCATGCCAACCGCAAGCCCCCTGGGATCGGCCAGCGGCCGCCGCAGGATGACAAAACTGGAAAAAAGGACGACGGCGATGATTGGCAGCAGATTCCTGACCATGATTGCGAAATCGATCAGCATCTCGACTGCCGCGTAGCGGTGCTGGTCGTCGCTCGGCATCATGGCGACCGCGACACCGTGCTCGGCTGGAACGAAGAAGAAGATGCCGTAGATCTGGATGATGATCATCGGCGCCAGCGCACCGAAAGCGATCAGGCCGAAGCCATCGAGCATCGGGTTGCGCCCGCGGATACTGGTCGCCAGACCCACACCAAGCGCCGTGAGCAACGGCGCGGTAACGGTGGACGCGACGACGCCGCCCGAATCAAAGGCCAGCCCAACCAGTTGTGGCGGCGAAATGGCGGTAAGCGCGACCACGACCAGATATCCAGGAATCAGGTAGCTGCCTATAGAGTGCCCAAGGACGATGCGCCAGACCCCGACCACGACCGCCACGCCAACGCCTAAGGCGGCAATCATGCGCAGCGTCAGCGCGCCCATGCTGCCGCCCGAGACCGCCTCGGCCTTGTAGGCGACGGCCATCAGCGCCGGTTCGGCGGCGACCGAGGCGAAGCTGATGCAGAAGGTGAACAGCATCAGCCAGAGAAACGACCCGCGGCGGGCGAAATCGAAGGCCATCGTCTCGCCGGCCGGAAAGATCGCCGCGTCGAGTCCCTTGACGAACAGCGCCAGGCCGATGAGAACGGTGGCAAAGCCACCGATCAGTGCGGCCGGGCTGTCCGGTATGCGCTGGATGAAGAACACCTGGAAAATGACGACAACGACCAGTGTCGGCGCCAGATCACGCGCCGCCTCATGCAGGAGTTGGCGGATGATGCGCAGCAGCGAACCCATTGGCGCCCGTTCCTCTCAGCTTTGCGTGGCGACCTGCGCGACCATCCCGACACCCGATGGCAACAGCAGCCCAGACACAACGACCACAGCCACCTGACCAACCGAAGGGAAGGAGAACGAGGTGTCACACATGTTTCAAATATGACGGAGATCAGGGGCGGGAGCAAGAAATACCGGGCGCCTTCGCATCGATGCCGATAAAATTTATCATCTGGCAAAAGGAACAAACGGGAGAATGAGATGAAGAGATCTGCTTTGCCACACATGTGGCTGGGAGTACTGATTTTCGCGGCCTTTTTGCCGTCCACCGCAACGCATGCCCAAGAAGTGCGCACCCTGAGCACCGGGCAGTCGATCTACCTGCCGATCTACTCGCACATGCTCTACGGCAATCTCGGCAAGAGCGGCAAGGCATCGCAAGTGCTGCTCTCGGCGCTGGTCAGCATTCGCAATACTGATGCACGACGCCCGCTGCGCATCCTCTCCGCCCGCTATTACGACACGCACGGCAAGCTGCTCGGCGAGCGCGTGCCGGCAGCGACCATCCTGCCACCGCTCGGCACCCTCGAACTGTTCGTCGAACTCAACGACGCCTCGGGCGGTTCCGGCGCCAACTTCATCATCAAGTGGGACAGCGACGCGCCGATCAATCCGCCACTGGTCGAGGCGCTACACGCCAACATGGATGGCGGCAAGGCGGTCATCTTCATGACCCAGTCGGTGCCGATCAACGATCCCGCGGCGCTGCCGACGCGGTGATCAACACCTCGCAAATCGGTTACATCGTTCGCCTGCTGTGGCTGGCGCTCGGTCTGCTGGTCGCCGTCCACATCTTCGGCACGGTCGGCTACATGCTGCTGACCGAAGGCAAGTACTCCTGGTTCGACAGCTTCTACATGACCTTCATCACCGTCGCCACCATCGGCTTCGGCGAGATCATCGACATGTCGAGCAACCAGAACGCGCGCATTCTGACCGTCGTCATCGGCATCCTCGGCGCCGGCAATCTGTCGCTGCTGTTCTCGATCGTGACGGTCGCCCTTCTCGAAACCGACCTTAACGGAAACCTGCGGAGACGTCGCATGGAAAAAACAATCACCAAACTCAAGGGACATTACATCCTGTGCGGCTTCGGCCGCGTCGGGCGCAACATCGCACGCGAACTGGAGGCCACCAACCGGCACTTCGTCGGGATCGACGAAAGTGTGGAACCCCTTCAGGACTACCGCGAAAAAAATCCCGGCATGCTCTACCTGGAGGGCGACGCCAGCGATGACGACGTTCTGCTGGCCGCCGGCCTGACGGATGCCAAGGGCGTGTTCGCCATTACCGGTGACGATTCGCGCAACCTGATGATCGTCATCACCGCCAAGCAGCTGAAGCCGGCCATCCGCGTCGTCGCCCGTTGCTCGGAAACGCGCAATACCGAGAAAATGCGCAAGGCTGGCGCCGACGCCATCGTCTCGCCCGACTTCACCGGCGGCATGCGCATCGCCTCGGCGATGATCCGCCCGCACGTCGTCTCCTTCCTCGACGAGATGCTGAAGTCGGAGAAGAACCTGCGCATCGAGGAAGTGCCGATCCCGGCGGGCTTCATTCCCAAGCCGATCGGCTCGCTCAAACTGCGCAGCGCCAACTACGTGCTGCTCGCCGCCCGCGAGCG
>JBFZCS010000292.1:0-8372 GCA_041307825.1 Azonexaceae bacterium | reverse complement strand
GCCGGATGGCCTTCCACTTCCGAGGTTCGGTTTCGATGCAAAAAATACTCCTGACAGTCGACAAAGTTTCGACCTGGGTCGGCCAAGTGTGCGCCTGGACCATCGTCGCACTGACGGCGCTGATCAGCTGGGAGGTGTTCTCCCGCTACGTCCTCAACAAGCCCCATTCCTGGGTGCTCGACGGGCAGATCATGCTCTACGGCATCCTCTTCATGATGGCGGGCGCGTATACCCTTTCGAAGAACGCCCATGTTCGCGGCGACGTGCTCTACGGCTTCTTCACCCCGCGGGTGCAGGCCACGCTCGACCTAGTGCTCTATTTCGTCTTCTTCCTACCCGGCATCGTCGCGCTAACCTACGCGGGCTGGATCTTCGCCGACGAGGCGCTGGTGATCCGCGAGCAGACCAATTCGGCGGAGCCGCTACCGCTCTATCCGTTCAAGTTCATCATCCCGGCGGCCGGCTTCTTCCTGCTTCTGCAGGGCATCGTCGAGATCGTACGCTGCGTCATCTGCATCCGCCAGGGCGCATGGCCGTCGCGCGGCGAGGACGTCGAGGAAGTTGACGTCGACAAGCTCAAGGCGATGGTGCACGTCAAGGATGAGGACATCGCCGCACTCGACAAATACGTCGTGGCGCAGGAAGAGGCGCATGCCGCCCCTGCCGGAGGGCAAGCCAAATGAGAATCAAACGGGAACTCTGGTTCGGCTTTTCGCTGATGGCGGTGATCCTCGCCGCCACGGCAATCTTCATGCCCTGGACCAACATGACCAATGGCCACCTCGGCCTGTTGATGCTTTCCCTGGTGGTAGTGGCCATCATGCTCGGCTTCCCCACCGCCTTCACCCTGATGGGCATGGGCATGCTGTTCGCGTGGTTCGCCTTCGACTTCAACACCGCTCGCACACTCGATCTCATGGTGCAGCGCGCCTATGGCGTGATGACCAACGACGTGCTGATCTCCATCCCGCTGTTCGTCTTCATGGGCTACCTGGTCGAGCGCGCCAACCTTATCTCCAAGCTGTTCCGCTCGCTCGAACTGTCGCTGGCGCGCCTGCCCGGCGCACTGGCGGTAGCAACCCTGGTCACCTGCGCGATATTCGCCACCGCGACCGGCATCGTCGGCGCCGTGGTGACGTTGATGGGCCTGCTGGCTTTTCCGGCCATGCTCAAGTCAGGCTACGACGTCCGCCTCTCGGCGGGTGCGATCACCGCCGGCGGCTGCCTGGGCATCCTCATCCCACCTTCGGTGATGCTCATCGTCTATGGCGCGACGGCCGGCGTTTCGGTGGTCCAGCTGTATGCCGGCGCCTTCTTCCCGGGCCTGATGCTGGCGGGCCTTTACATCCTGTACGTGATCATCCTCGCCAAGCTGAAGCCGCATCTCGCGCCGCCGCTGCCGATGGAGGAACGGCATGTCGAACTGCCCGCCGAGGCCAAGGTCCTCAACGACCGACTGAGTCATCGCGCCCTGCCGGCGCTGGCCCGGGCGATCGGCGGCAAGATCCCGGGCGTCGGTCGCGGCTACGCGCTGCGTGAAATGGCGCTGACCCTGCTGCCTGCACTGGCCTTGCTCGCCATGCTGGCCGGCACCTGGCACCTGGCGACCAGGCCGGCGCCGGTTGACGATGTCCAGGGGCTGGTCGCGATGGGCGAACAACTCGGCGAGAGCGCCGAATCGGCCGGCGGACTGGCTGAGCCGCCGAGCGACGAAGACGCCAAGGAAGCGCCGGCAGAGGGCCTCAAGGAACCTCCCGGTGTTGCCCCCGTGGCCAGCACGGCTGGAGAAGCCGGCGCCGGCGATGCGGCGGCGCCCGCTGCGGCCGAGCGCTCGCAGACGCCTGACTGGTTCTTCGGGGTCGCGCTAGGCGCGCTGGTTGGCGCTGCAGTTTTCTACGCCCTGCTGAGTTTCGTCCGCCTCGAAATCTTCAAGATGCTGCTGAGCTCGTTCTTCCCGCTGGCGATCATGATCCTTGCCGTGCTGGGCAGCATCGTCTTCGGCCTGGCGACGCCGACCGAGGCCGCGGCGGTGGGGGCGCTCGGAGGCTTCGTCCTGGCGGCAGCCTACCGGCAACTGACGCTGAACGTGGTCAAGGAATCCGTATTCCTGACCGCCAAGACCTCGGCGATGGTCTGCTGGCTGTTCGTCGGTTCGTCGATCTTCTCGGCAGCCTTCGCCCTGCTCGGCGGGCAAGCGCTGGTCGAGCAATGGGTACTGTCGATGGACCTGACGCCCTTGCAGTTCATGCTGCTCGCGCAGGCGATCATCTTCATTCTCGGCTGGCCGCTGGAGTGGACCGAGATTATCGTCATCTTCATGCCGATCTTCATCCCGCTGCTTGCCCACTTCAACATCGACCCGCTGTTCTTCGGCCTGCTCGTCGCGCTCAACCTGCAGACTGCCTTCCTCAGCCCACCGGTGGCGATGGCTGCGTTCTACCTGAAGGGCGTCTCGCCCCCGCATGTGACGCTGAACCAGATATTCGTCGGCATGCTGCCCTTCATGGGCATCCAGGTATTTGCGCTGTTTCTGCTTTATATGTTCCCCGCAATCGGGCTCTGGCTGCCGCAGGTGCTTTACAAGTGAGCGCGGGGACGGCGATGAAATCGAGGATTCTGGTCAGTCGCGCTGTCTTCCCGGAAGTCATCGAGCGGCTCAGTGCTTGTTTCGATGTCGACTACCACGACGTCGATGCCCCGCTTGCGCCGGCACAACTCGCGGCGCGCCTTGCCGGCAAGCAGGGCGCGCTGACCATGCTCTCCGACCGCATCGACGCCGGGATTCTGGCGGCAGCGCCCAGTCTCAAGGCGGTATGCAACGTCGCCGTTGGCTACAACAACCTCGACATCGAGGCATTGAGCCGGGCCGGCGTGATGGCCACCAACACGCCGGGGGTGCTCGACGACACCACCGCGGACCTTGCCTGGGCGCTGATCCTTGCCTCGGGCAGGAGGGTCGTCGCCGCTGACAAGTGGGTACATGCCGGCCAATGGAAAGGCTGGAAATTCCACGACGACTGGCTGGGCAGCGACATTCACCATGCCACGCTGGGCATCCTCGGCATGGGCCGTATCGGTCGCGGCGTCGCGCGCCGCGCCGCCGGCTTCGCGATGCGGGTCATCTACCACAACCGCCAGCGCCTCTCCGACGTCGACGAGCAGGAGTGCGGCGCCCGGTGGATGGACAAGCAGTCGCTGTTGAAGCAATCCGACTTTCTCGTCCTGATGCTGCCTTATTCGCCGGCAACCCACCATGCGATCGGCGCTGCGGAACTGGCCGCGATGAAGCCGACCGCCTACCTCATCAACGTCGCCCGCGGCGGCATCGTCGACGACGATGCGCTGATCGCCGCCCTGCAACAGCGCCGCATCGCCGGAGCCGGCCTGGACGTCTTCGAGAACGAGCCGGCGCTCGATCCGCGCTTCTGCGCACTCGACAACGTCGTCCTGACGCCGCACATCGGTTCATCGACCCGGTCCACGCGACTGGCGATGGCCATGCTGGCCGCCGACAACCTGATCGCCGCCCTGCACGGCGAGCGCCCCCCCAATCTGCTCAACCCGCAGGTCTGGAGCCCCTGAGCGCCGGACAGACGCGACCATCGACAAGAGAGATCATCCAATGGATATCGGCTTCATCGGTCTCGGCATCATGGGCCGGCCACTTGCCCTGCACCTGGCGCAGGCCAGCCACACCCTCCACCTCTGGGCGCGGGGCAGCGAATTCCTCGACGCCCCGGTTTCCGGCGGCGAGCCGGGTGCGATCAATGCCAGCCTGACGATCATGGTCGGCCGCTTCGCCTGCTCACGCATCATCGAGAACCACAGCCAGCGCATACTCGACCATAACTTCATGCCGGACTTCAAGGCCTTGATGCACCAGAAGGACCTGTGTGTCGTCATGGAGGAGGCACACCGCCCTGGCCTGATGCTGCCCAGCGGCTGCAGCGACCGCGCAACTCTTCAACGCGATCGTCGGCAGCGCCATGGGCGAGGACGATTCGATCGCCGCGCTCAAACTTCTGGAAACCTTATCGACGCAGCAATGATCCGGGTGGGCTTTGCCGGGATCGGAGCCGGGGCAGCACGCGACTGCTCAAGCTATTGAAACCTACAAGCCACGCGGCCGATTGATACCTCAAACGAAGGAGCTAGCCATGCACAGCAAAGCAGTATTGGACCTTGAAGACGTGACGCGCATCGTTGCCGCGTGTCGTGATGAAGCATTGCGCAATCAGTGGGCGGTGACCATCGCTGTCGCTGACGACGGCGGGCATCCGCTGGCGCTGGAGCGGCTCGACGGCTGCCCCCAGATCAGCGCTTACATTGCCCAAGGCAAGGCCCGAAGCGCCGCATTAGGGCGACGCGAGACACGCCTGTACGAGGAAATGATCAACGCCGGCCGCACGTCTTTCCTCTCCGTCCCGCTCGACAGCATGCTGGAAGGCGGCGTGCCGATCATCATCGACGGACAGGTGATCGGCGCCGTCGGCGTTTCAGGCGTCAAGCCGGAGCAGGATGGCCAGATCGCCAAGGCCGGCGTCGCAGCCCTCTCCGCCGTGGCTGGCGCCTGACAACTGGGATTGGCGCCAGGACGCCGGCAAGGCTCCAGCAAGGCGCTGCGCCCAAAAGCAAGAAGCCCAACCGGCAACCAGTCGGGCTTCTTGCATGAGTTGAACACGCCTACTCTGCCGCTTCCGCCACGCGGCGTGCCCTGACTGCGGTGGCGAGCTTGTCCAGCACGGTGTCCTGGCGGCCTTCGACGAGATGGGACTCGACCATGACGTCGACGATGCGCTCCTCGCCGGCCGCCATCTGCGCGGCAACGCTGTCGCAGGCCTCCATCTGCAGTTTGTACTGCTTGCGGCTGTTGCCGTGCGAAAAGTCCACCATCAGCCAGGCGGCAATTCCAGCCTTGCAGATTTCCTTACAAGCCCTGTCGACGATGGCGGTGCGGCCAGACCCCCGAAAGGACGGGAGAATGACAAGCAAGAAGTGACAGGCAAACAAAAGGACCAATAAGCCCTAACCTATTGATCCTTAATGAAAAATGGTGGAGAGGATGAGGATCGAACTCACGACCTCCGCATTGCGAACGCGGCGCTCTCCCAGCTGAGCTACCCCCCCACTTCGAAGCGATTTTATATCATACCGACCCGCTTATCAAAGCGAACGCCCCGGCCGGAACCGAAGCCGTTTAACCCTGTCTTTCAAGGGCGAACCGCGGATACGCCCGCTGCCCATCGAGGAGGACATTCATGAGTACCCATTGCGACATCGGCGACAAGACATGCAAGCCCTGTGAAGGCGGAATGGCAAAGCTGGACGAGGCGACCTGCCGCGATTACCTGAGCACCCTCGAGGGGTGGGCGCTTACCGGCGCGGCGATTGAAAAGTCCTACCGCTTCAAGAATCATTACGAAGCGATGGCCTTCGTCAACGCCGTCGCCTGGATATCCCATCGGCAGGACCATCACCCGGAAATCACCGTCGGTTACGCCGACTGTCGGGTTCGCTACTGGACACACGCGGTGGGCGGCCTGTCAGAGAACGATTTCATCTGCGCCGCCAAGGTCGAGCGGTTGTTTTCGCGCTGATCAGGCGCCGCTGGAACCGGTGACCGCGCGCCGCAAGCGGTCGGCGACCGCCACCCACTCAGGCGCTTCCGGCAGCGCTTCGACAACGATCAGGGCGACCCCGGCGTGATCCATCTCGCGCAGCGCCACGTAAAGGCCGTGCGCGTAGCCGACCGGATCGGCGGCAAGCAGTTTCCAGAGGTGGGGCATGCCGGCCTGCGGCGGCTGGCTGTGCGCGATGACGCCGCAGCGGTCGCCCTTGTGGCGCTGGGCATTGAGGAAATCGAGCAGGCGTTCGCTGGCGACCAGGCGCATCGGCGTTTGCGGCGCGTAATGCGCGGCCAGGGAACCCGATACGCGCGGCGCACCGGCAGCCGTCAGGATCGGCAAGCGGCGTCCGAACACGGCTTCGAGGTGGGCCGGCGAAATATGGCCGGGCCGCAAGACCACGGGTTCGTCACGCGAGCAGTCGACGATGGTCGATTCAATGCCGACCGTGCACGGTCCACCGTCCAGAATAAGCGAAACCCGGTCGCCGAGTTCCTCCTGAACGTGCGCTGCCGTGGTCGGACTGATACGGCCGAAACGGTTAGCGGATGGCGCGGCAATGCCGGCATGCTCACCGGCGACGGCGGCGAAGCGGCGCAGCAACTCGAGCGCGACCGGGTGGCCCGGGACGCGCAGGCCGACGGTATCCTGCCCGCCAGTCACGGCATCGGGTACCCAGGCCTGCTTTTTCAGGATCAGGGTCAGCGGGCCAGGCCAGAAGGTTTCCATCAGTTCCCAGGCGACGGCAGGAACCTGATCCGCCCAGTGGTCCACCGCATCATGACCGGCGAGATGAACGATCAGCGGATGGTCGGCCGGCCGCCCCTTGGCGGCGAAGATTTTGGCGACTGCTGCCGGATTGGACGCATCCGCGCCCAGGCCATAAACCGTCTCGGTCGGGAAGGCGACCAGTTCGCCGGCCCGCAACAGGTCCACAGCACGCTGGTAGTCGACCTCAGTCGGGTTCATTCGTCCCTGATGCCAATCGCGGTTCGCGCCGCGAATGCGGTGGCCTGGACTTCGGCGGCATCGCCGCCGATTACCGTAAAGTGCCCCATCTTCCGCCCGTGCCTGGCGTGTTGCTTGCCATAAAGATGCAGCTTGAGATTGCCGCTAGCGTGCAACTTCGCCCAGTCCGGCTCGCGGTAGCGGTCGCCGTCGTACCAGAGGTCGCCGAGCAGGTTGACCATGACCGCCGCCGAGTGCGCACGTGCCTCGCCGAGCGGCAGTCCGCACAGGGCGCGCACCTGCTGTTCGAACTGGTTGGTGACACAGGCATCGAGGGTATAGTGGCCGCTGTTATGCGGGCGCGGCGCCATTTCATTGACGATCAGCCGGCCGCGACTGACAAAGAACTCGACACCCATGGTACCGATGTAGCCAAGCTCCGCGGCGATTCGCGCAGCAAGTTCCTCGGCATCGCTGGCAAGGCAACCCGAAGTCCGCGCCGGCACGATCGAAATATCGAGAATCCCCTTGGTATGGCGATTCTCGCCGGTCGGGAAACAACGTACATTGCCGCTTTCGTCGCGGGCGAGGACAACCGAAATCTCGTAGTCCAGCGCCAGGCGCTGCTCGAGCACGCAGGCTTCGCCCTTGAAGTGGGCAAATGCCAGGAGCGCCTCGTCACGATTGTTGACGGTGGCCTGCCCTTTGCCGTCGTAGCCGAAACGGGCCACCTTGAGAATGGCCGGAAACAGCGAGGGGCTGGCCACATGGATATCTTCTTCGCTGCGGATCGCCGCAAACGGGCCGTGCGGGAAGCCGTTGCTGCGCAAGAAGGATTTCTCGGCGATGCGGTTCTGGCAGACGGCGACGGCGGCGGCGGACGGGCGGACGGGAACGAACTTGGCCAGGTAATCGAGGGTGTCGGCGGAAACGTTCTCGAATTCGGTGGTGATCGCCGCACAGCCCTGGGCGAATTCGTCGAGCGCCAGGTAATCGTCGTAAGCCGCGCGAAAATGTCGCTCGGCGATCTGCCCGGCCGGACTGTTGGCATCGGGGTCGAGGACCCAGACCTTGTAGCCCAGTTCATGCGCAGCGCTGACGAAGTAGCGGCCAAGCTGGCCGCCGCCGAGCATGCCCAGCGTGGCGGGGGGCAGAATCATTCCTGCAGCCATCGCCGTCAGACTTCAGGGAGCTTCATTGCCATGACCTTCTCGGCCTGGGCCTTGCGGAAGGCCTGCAGCTTGCTGCGCAGACCGGCATCCTCGTTGGCCAGCATGGCGACGGCGAAAAGTGCGGCATTGGCCGCCCCCGCTTCGCCGATGGCAAAGGTCGCCACCGGGATGCCCTTCGGCATCTGGACGATGGAATGCAGCGAGTCGACACCGGACAAGGCCTTCGATTGCACCGGCACGCCAAGCACGGGCACGATGGTCTTGGCCGCCAGCATGCCCGGCAGGTGGGCAGCGCCACCGGCGCCGGCGATGATCGCCTTGATGCCGCGTGCGCCAGCAGCCTCCGCGTACTCGAACAACAGATCCGGCGTACGATGGGCGGAAACGACACGCGCTTCGAAGGCGACCCCGAAGTCCTTGAGAATGACCGCGGCAGCCTGCATGGTCGGCCAGTCGGAGTCGGACCCCATGACGATGCCGACGGAAATCAGCTTGTCACTCATAGCCCGGCCTTTCGTTCGGCAGCTTCGATGGTATTGGCGAGCAGCATGGTGATGGTCATCGGCCCGACGCCGCCCGGTACCGGGGTAATCTGCCCGGCGACTTCCTTGCAGGCTTCAAAATCGAC
>JBFZCS010000291.1:0-3495 GCA_041307825.1 Azonexaceae bacterium | reverse complement strand
CAGCCATGAGGCCTTCTACACCGTCGCCCGCTTCTTCGAGGGCGCATGGTTGCTCGGCCGACCCTACCCGATCATCGTTTCCGCTGTCGCGGGCAGCGTTCTCGTGCTCTTTATCGCCCACGCCTGGCTGGCCATGCGCAAATTTCCCGGCGGCTATCGCCAGTACAGCGCTTTTGTCAGGCACAAGAACAACCTGCACCACGGCGACACCTCATTGTGGTGGCTACAGGTGTGGACCGGTTTCGCCCTCTTCTTCATGGCCACCATCCACCTCTACGACATGCTGACCCAGTCGGCGCTGATCGGTCCTTTCGAGTCGGCCGACCGGGTGTGGACCGGCAACATGTGGCCGCTCTACCTGATCCTTCTGTTCGCGGCCGAGTTGCACGCCGGCGCCGGCCTTTACCGACTGGCGATCAAGTGGGGCTGGTTCGCCGACCTTGGCCGCCGTCGCCTGCGCTGGGCGCGGCACGGCCTGAGCGCCTTCTTCATCACGCTCGGTCTCGTCACCCTGATGGCCTACATCGAACTCGGCCGCGAACATGCCGACCGTGCCGGCGAACGCTACGTACCGGCGCACCAGCATGCCGTACCCAAGGCAGGAGGGCATTGACGTGGAAATCATCCACAGCGACGTGCTCATCATTGGCGGCGGTCTGGCCGGCCTGCGTACGGCGCTGGCTGCCCGGAAGCGGGGCAACAATGTAATCATCCTCAGCCTGGTACCGCCCAAGCGTTCGCACTCGGCAGCTGCGCAGGGTGGCATGCAGGCCAGCCTGGCCAACACCAGCAAGGGAGCCGGCGACAACGAGGACGTCCATTTCGAGGACACCGTGCGCGGCAGCGACTGGGGCAACGACCAGGAAGTCGCCCGCATGTTCGTCCACAGCGCCCCGAAGGCGGTACGCGAACTGGCGGCCTGGGGGGTTCCATGGAACCGGGTGCAGGCTGGCGACCATGAGGCGATCATCGACGGCCAGCGCGTCACGCTGAGCGAACCCGCCGCCGCCCGCGGCCTGATCACCGCCCGCGATTTCGGCGGCACCAAAAAATGGCGCACCTGCTATGTCTCGGACGGCACGGGCCACGCGATGCTCTATGCCGTCAGCGACCAGGCTATCGCTGCCGGCATTCCGGTGCATGAGCGCATGGAGGCCGTCTCGCTGATTCATGACGGCGCACGCTGCTACGGCGCCATCGTCCGCAACCTGATCAACGGCCGGTTGCTGGCTTACGTGGCGCGCGCCACCTGCATCGCCACCGGCGGCTTCGGCCGTATCTACCAATCGACCACCAATGCCGTGATCAACGAAGGCATCGGCGCCGCCATCGCCCTCGAAACCGGTGTTGTACCACTCGCCAACATGGAGGCAGTGCAGTTTCATCCGACCGCCATCTTCCCGGCCGGCATCCTGGTCACCGAAGGTTGCCGCGGCGACGGCGGCCTGCTGCGCGACGTCGACGGCTACCGCTTCATGCCCGATTACGAGCCGGAAAAGAAGGAACTCGCCTCGCGCGATGTCGTCTCGCGGCGCATGGAGTCGCATATCCGTAGCGGCAAGGGCGCCAGCAACCGCTTCGGTGAACACCTGTGGCTCGACATCACGCTGCTCGGCGCGGCGCACATCAACCACAAGTTGCGCGAAGTGAAGGAAATCTGCCACTACTTTCTCGGCATCGACCCGGCAAAGCAATGGATACCCGTCCGCCCGGCCCAGCATTACTCGATGGGCGGCATCCGCACCGACGCCCACGGCGAGGCGCGCGGCCTGCGCGGGCTGTTCGCCTGCGGCGAGGCGGCTTGCTGGGATCTGCACGGCTTCAACCGGCTGGGCGGCAACTCGGTGGCGGAAACCGTCGTCGCCGGCATGATCGTCGGCGAAGCCATCGCCGATTTCTGCGCGACGCCGGAAGGCGAGATGCAGGTATCGACGGCGCTCGTCCGCGCCAGTTGGGAAAAAGCCGGGGCTGAATTCGCCGCCATCGCCGACAACCGTGGCGGCGAAAGTGCCAGCGTGCTGTTGCTGCGCATGCAGGCGATCATGACGACGCAAGTCGGCATCGTCCGCCACCACGAAAACCTCGCTGCTGCGGTCGACGAGCTGCAGCAGTTGATTCTGCGTAGCCGACAGGTCGGCCTGCACGCGACCCGCGCCGGGGCCAATCCGGAACTCACCACCGCCTGGCGGCTGCAACGGATGCTCAAGCTGGCGCTCTGCGTCGCCTACGGTGCGCTGCAGCGCACCGAAAGTCGCGGTGCGCATTTCCGCGAGGACTTCCCGCGGCGCAACGACGCCGAATGGCTCAAGCGTACCCTGGCTTCCTGGCCCGCGGCCGATCAGACCCTGCCCAGCCTGGATTACGAAGCCCTCGCCGTGTCAGGCATGGAACTGCCGCCCGGCTGGCGGGGCTACGGCGCCCGCGACGCCATCGAGCATCCCGGCACCGCCGTCCGCCAGACAGAAATCGACGACATCCGCGCTGCCATGGCTCGGGCTGACCGCCATGCCGTCCAGCAGGCGCTGATGCCCTTCCGCCACCTGCTGCCGCCCCACTTGCGCGGCCCGAACGCCCGCCTGCGAGACTCCGCATGATTCCCTTGTTCCGCCGCCAGCCGAGTGCCGGCCAGCCGCGCCGCCTGACCATCAATATCCTGCGCTGCAACCCGGCTGATCCATTGAGCCTGGCGCATCTGCAAGCCTTCGAAATCGAGGAAGCGGATGGCATGACGCTGTTCATCGCCCTCAATGAAATCCGCAGCACGCAGGACGCCTCGCTGCAGTTCGACTTCGTCTGCCGCGCCGGCATCTGCGGCAGTTGCGCCATGCTGATCGATGGCCGCCCCGGCCTCGCCTGCCGCACGCTAACGCGCGACCTCGGCGATCACCTTACCCTTGCCCCGCTCCCCTTCTTCGAGCTGATCGGCGATCTCTCGGTCAATACCGGCAAATGGATGCGCGGCACCAGCGAACGCCTGCAGGCCTGGATCCACAACAGCGCAACGGTCGATCTCGACGCCCTCGAACAACGCATGGAGCCCGAGCTGGCCGAGGCCATCTACGAGCTCGACCGCTGCATCGAGTGCGGCTGCTGCATCGCCGGCTGCGGCACGGCGCAGATGCGGGAAAAATTCGTTGGCGCCGTCGGCCTCAACAAGGTCGCCCGCTTCCGTCTCGACCCGCGCGACACGCGCAGCGACGACGACTTCTACGAGCTGATCGGCGACGATGACGGCATCTTCGGCTGCATGTCGCTGCTCGGCTGCCATGACCTCTGCCCCAAGCAGTTGCCGTTGCAGACTCAGATCGCCTACTTGCGGCGCAAGATGGTGGCACTGGCGCTAATTTGAGGTGCGGCAGCCTTGATGGCCGATCTGGATTGTGTCCCGTTTTCCCGGTCGACCGCGGCAAGCAGCTTCAGCCAGGGTCATTCCTGCTCGACCTCGGAAACCCGCTCGCCACCCCGCCGCTCGAAGACCAAGGGTAGTATGTTGTC
>JBFZCS010000290.1:0-4500 GCA_041307825.1 Azonexaceae bacterium | reverse complement strand
GCCACCAGCTTGGCGTACCGGTCGTCGCGCGCGGTGCCGGCACCGGGCTTTCGGGCGGCGCCATGCCGCATGCCCAGGGCGTCGTGCTGTCGCTGGCCCGTTTCAACAGGATTTTGCGGGTTGACCGTGAGGCACGGCTGGCGGTGGTCCAGCCCGGCGTCCGCAACTTGGCGGTGTCGGAAGCCGCGGCGCCGTTCGGTCTTTACTACGCTCCTGATCCCTCGTCGCAGATCGCTTGTACGCTGGGCGGCAACGTCGCCGAGAACTCGGGCGGCGTGCATTGCCTGAAATATGGGCTGACCGTGCACAACGTGCTGCGCATTCGCGTCGTCAGCATCGAGGGCGAGGTCTTCGAGATCGGCTCCGAAGCGCCGGATGCCCCCGGCTATGACCTGCTGGCGCTGATGATCGGCTCCGAGGGAATGCTTGGCGTCGTTACCGAAGTCACCGTCAAGCTGGTGCCCAAGCCGGAGCTGGCGCAGGTGGTGATGGCTTCCTTCGACGACGTCGGCAAGGCCGGCGACGCGGTGGCCGCGATCATCGCCGCCGGCATCATTCCGGCCGGGCTGGAAATGATGGACAAGCCGGCGACGGCAGCGGTCGAGCCTTACGTCAAGGCCGGTTATGACCTGAACGCTGCCGCCATTCTGCTCTGCGAATCCGACGGTACGCCGGAAGAGGTGGCCGAGGAAATCACCCGCGTGACCGAAGTGCTGACGGCTGCCGGCGCCAGTGACATCCGCGTCTCGCAGTCCGAAGCCGAGCGCCTGCGCTTCTGGGCCGGGCGCAAGGCGGCCTTCCCGGCGGTCGGCCGCATCACGCCGGACTATTACTGCATGGACGGCACCATTCCGCGCAAGCGGGTGGCCGAAATGCTGTCTTCCATCGCCGCGATGGAGAAGAAGTACGGCCTGCGCTGCGCCAATGTCTTCCATGCCGGCGACGGCAACCTGCATCCACTGATCATGTACGACGCCTCGCAATCCGGTGATTGGGAGCGGGCTGAAGCTTTCGGCGCCGAAATCCTCGAACTGTCGGTGGCGCTCGGCGGCTCGATCACCGGCGAGCACGGCGTCGGCATCGAGAAGATCAACCAGATGTGCGTCCAGTACACGACGCCGGAACTGGAAACTTTTCATCGCGTCAAGGCGGCGTTCGATGAGTCCGGCCTGCTCAACCCCGGCAAGGCGGTGCCCAGCCTGCACCGTTGCGCCGAATATGGCCGCATGCACGTCCATCATGGGGAGTTGAAATTCCCTGAACTGGAGCGCTTTTGATGACGCTCGACGACATCGTTTCCGCTGTCAAGGCCGCCCACGACGCCGCGAAGCAAGCCCCCTCGGGGGGTAGCCACGCGCACCTGCGCATCCGCGGCGCCGGCAGCAAGGATTTCTATGGCGGCCTGCTGGCCGGCGACTTACTTGACGTTTCCGGCCATCGCGGCATCGTCGCCTATGAGCCGACCGAGCTGTACATCACCGCCAAATGCGGTACGCCACTCGCCGAGATCGAGGCGACACTGGCCGAAAAAGGCCAGATGCTGGCCTTCGAGCCGCCGCATTTTTCAGGGGCGACGGCCGGCGGCTGCGTTGCTGCCGGTCTGTCCGGCCCGCGCCGGCAGCAGGCGGGCGCGGTACGCGACTTCATGCTGGGCGTGAAGCTGATCGACGGCACCGGCCAGGTGCTGAATTTTGGCGGCCAGGTCATGAAGAACGTCGCCGGCTACGACCTTTCGCGCCTGATGGCCGGCAGCCTCGGCACGCTCGGCGTGCTGGCCGAAGTGACGTTGAAGGTGTTGCCGCGGCCGGTCGCCGAGCAGACGCTGGTCTTCGACATGAACGAAGGCGAGGCAATCAGCCGGCTCAACCAGTGGGGCGGTCAGCCGCTGCCGATTTCCGCGTCGTTCTGGCATGACGGGCAGCTCCGGCTGCGCCTGTCGGGGGCGCGGGCGGCGGTCAAGGCGGCGCAAGGCAAGCTGGGCGGCACGGTCGCGGTCGACGCCGAAAAACACTGGATTTCCGTGCGCGAGCAGACGCACCCTGCGTTCGCCGGGGCGATACTCTGGCGGCTCGCCCTGCCGTCGACCGCGCATTCGCTGGGGCTGGACGGCCTGCGCGCCATCGAGTGGGGCGGCGCCCTGCGCTGGTATGCCGGCGAACTCGATGCCGTGCGCGGGGCCGCGGCGCGGGCCGGCGGCCATGCCGTGCTTTACCATGCGCCGGAGTCGCTGCGCTGCCGGGAAGGCGCCTTCGCGCCGCTGGCCCCGGCGCTGCTCGCCCTGCACCGGCGCCTCAAGAACGCCTTCGACCCCGGGCGCATCCTCAACCCAGGTCGTCTCTACGCGGAGTTTTAGGGCATGTTCCTGATAATCGGCGGGACTGCGTTTGCCGGGACGGGAGGGGCGCCAAGGCGCGAGGTGCCGGGAATGGTCGTCCCATTCCCAAGCCGAGCAACGCTGGCGACCGCCCGTCCCGGCAAACCCGAAGGGCAAGGGTCTGGCGGGGCGCATTGCCGCGTTGCCGCCCGCTTGTGCAGATCACTGCACCGCGCGACCGGCGCCTTGCACTGCCTCCCCGCCAGATCCTTGCGCAGCCCGTCGCTTATCAGGAGCATGCCCTAATGGACACCCGACTCGCCGACTTCATCCGCGATACACCGGCTGGCCATGAAGCCGAAGCGATTCTGCGCAGTTGCGTGCATTGCGGTTTCTGCACCGCGACCTGCCCGACCTACCAGTTGCTTGGTGACGAGCTCGACGGCCCGCGCGGCCGCATTTATCTGATCAAGCAGGTTCTCGAAGGCGGGCCGGTCACCGAAAAGACCCGCCTGCACCTCGACCGCTGCCTGACCTGCCGCTCGTGCGAGACGACCTGCCCGTCGGGTGTCAGGTACAGCCATCTGCTCGATATCGGACGCCGGGTCGTCGAAGAGAAGCTGCCGCGCAAGGGACGCGACGCGTTGATGCGCACCGTTCTGCGCGAAGCGCTGACGCGCCCCCAGGTTTTCGGTCCGGCGGTCAAACTGGGCCAGATGCTGCGTCCGCTGCTGCCCTCCGGGCTGGCCGACAAACTACCGCCGGAAATGTCCGGCACCGCCCGGCCATGGCCGGCAAAAGTAGCCCATCCGCGCCGCATGCTGGCGCTGGCCGGTTGTGTCCAGCCGGCGCTGGCGCCCAATATCAACGCCGCGACGGCGCGCGTGCTCGATGCTCTCGGGATCGAATTGTTCGAGGAAGGCAAGGCCGGCTGTTGCGGCGCCGTGCGTTTCCACCTGAACGACCAGGAAGCGGCGAAGGACGACATGCGGCGCAACATCGATGCCTGGTGGCCGCATGTCGCGGCCGGCGTCGAAGCCATCGTCGTCACCGCTTCCGGCTGCGGGGTCCAGGTCAAGGACTATGGCCACGTGCTGGCTGATGACGCGGTCTACCGCGAAAAAGCGGCCAAAATCAGCGCCCTGTGCCGCGACCCGTCGGAAGTCCTCGCCGGCGAACGGGAAGGTCTGCAAGTACGGCTTGCGGCGGCTAGTCAGGCGCGCGGCAAACTGGCCTTCCATGCGCCGTGCACCCTGCAGCACGGATTGAAGATCCGCGGCATCATCGAGGAATTGCTGACGGCCGCAGGCTACGCCCTGGTGCCGGTTGCCGACGGTCATCTGTGCTGCGGGTCGGCCGGCACCTATTCGCTGCTCCAGCCCGAATTGTCGTTGCGCCTGCGCAACAACAAGCTGACCGCGCTGACAGCGAACTCGCCGCTTGCCGTCGCCACCGCCAATATCGGCTGCCTGACCCATCTGCAGGCGGGGAGCGACTTGCCGGTGCGGCACTGGATCGAACTGATCGACGAGGCGATGCGCTGAATTCACCGCTGCACAAGGCGGAGGACAGGTTCGCCGCCCGCATCGCGCATTTCTTTCGTGCTAACCTTGCGCCCGACAAGGAGAGGCAATGCCGATAACAGTTGATGCGTGCGCCGCACAGCACCAGGGAGATCGCAAGGAACAGCAGGACCGCATCGCGATCCTTCCGCATGCCCGTCAGCGTGGCGTGGCGTTGGCCATCGTCGCCGACGGCATGGGCGGTCACACCGGTGGCGCGCTCGCCGCCGAACAGGTGATCCATACCGCCAAGAACTGCCTTGAACAATTTTCGCCGAGCGGGCAGTCGCCGTTGCGCATGCTGGAAGACAGCATGCTCGAGGCGCACGCCATGATCAAGGCGTCGCGCTTCATGAACGAAAAGGATCCGCACAGCACCGCCGTCATGTTGCTGCTGCAATCCAGGCAGGTGACCTGGGCGCATTGCGGCGACAGTCGGGTCTATCGTTTTCACGACGGCAAGCCGATATTTCGCAGCGTCGATCATTCCTACGTCGAGCATCTGATCGCCAGCGGACGCATCACGCCGGAAGAGGCGGCGACCCATCCCAACCGCAACGTCCTGATCACCTCGCTGGGCGGCAAGGACGAGCCGAAGTTCGATTTCGGCGGCGCCGGCGACCT
>JBFZCS010000289.1:0-6518 GCA_041307825.1 Azonexaceae bacterium | reverse complement strand
CGAGGCGTGTCGTCATTGTGCCAATACCTCAAGCATAGTTTCAGCCTACCGTTGGAGGACTGGTTCAGTGTAATTTGCCTGACCGGATGTCGCTAGGCAAAAGCTTCTAAACGACGCTTGCCGGGTTGGTCATAATCTGAATATGAACAGTTGCGAACATCCCGATCTTGATCGGGCGACCTGCTCGGCTGCCTTGGCCGCTTTCATTGCGGAGGCCCGCGATTTGCGCAGGGTGGCGACGGCCGACCCGGTGCGCGGAAGGCGGCGGCTGGTGTTGCGTGCATGGCAGGTCGCCAGGCTGGCGCGAACGCATGCCGATCTGCTGGGCAGCGAACGTTACGGCGAGGCAGCGACCTTCTTCCTGGCGGATATTTACAATCCGAAAGACTGTGGTGAACGCGATGCTGAACTCGAGCGGATTCTGCCGCTGATGACCAGCATGTTGCCGGTCTCCGGCCTGCGTGCATTACTGCTGGCGATCGAGGTCGATGCCCTGTCGGAGCGTTTCGACGGGGCGATGGTTGGGGTGCTGGGGGTTCAGCTGGACGGCGCGGGCATGGATGAAGCCGCTTATGCCGATGCCTACCGCAAGGTTGGCGATCGTCCGGGACGTGAAACGCAGATCCGCCTGATCAACGAAACCGGTGAAGCGCTCGATGCGTTTGCGCAAAAGCCCTTCGTGCGCATGGCGCTGAAAATGATGCATGGGCCGGCAAAGATGGCCGGTCTGGGCGAGTTGCAGGCCTTCCTCGAACGCGGCTTCGATGCCTTCCGGGCCATGCGCGATGCCGGAGAGTTTCTCGATTCGATCGTCAGCCGCGAGCGTGCGTATTCCGCCGCGCTCTTTTCAGGACGCGATCCGTCGGCCTAGCCGCAGGCCTGGCCGCCCGCCAGCCACAGGCAGCCGCCCTTGGTTTCCTTGTCGATTGCCGCCAGCACGCGCTGGTGTTCGGCCAGTTCCTCGGCGCTTGGCCGGCGTACCAGCAGCGGCTTGCGCTCGCTCTGCCTGGCGCTCCCGGCGGAGGTTGAGCGGGGCGTCGCATCGGGTTCGATCAGCAGCGTATTCTGCCCGCGCGTCATCGCCAGGAAGACCTCGGACAGCAGTTCCGTGTCGAGCAGCGCGCCGTGCAGCGTGCGCTGGGAATTGTCGATTTCGTAACGTTCGCACAGGGCGTCGAGGCTGTTCCGCTTGCCGGGGTGCAAGTCCCTGGCCATCTTCAGCGTGTCGGTCACGCCATTGCACAGGGTCTCGACCGGCACGCGGTCGAGGCGGGCGAGTTCGGCGTTGAGGAAACCGAGGTCGAACGGCGCATTGTGGATGATCAGTTCGGCGCCGTTGATGAAATCGAGAAACTCGTCGATGACGTCGGCGAATTTCGGCTTGTCGGCGAGAAATTCGAGGGTGATGCCGTGTACCGCAGCTGCCCCTTCGTCGATCTCGCGCTCCGGGTTGATGTACTTGTGCAGATGGCGACCGGTCAGGCGGCGGCTTTCCATCTCGATGCAGGCGACTTCGATGATGCGGTGGCCGTGACGCGGATCGAGGCCGGTGGTTTCAGTATCGAGAAATATCTTTCTCATGCGGCGTCCTTGTTGTTCAGTTCGTCGATGCCGCGGTTGGCCAGGGCGTCGGCGCGTTCGTTTTCCGGATGGCCGGCATGGCCCTTGACCCAGATCCATTCCAGCTTGTGCGGCTGGCTGAGGGTGTCGAGTTGCTGCCAGAGATCGGCATTCTTCACCGGCTGCCGGGCGGAAGTCTTCCAGCCGTTGCGCTTCCAGCCGTGGATCCATTCGCTGATACCCTTCAATACATATTGCGAATCGGTGTACACGCGGCCGCCGACCGGGCGTTTCAGGGCCTCCAGCGCGCGAATGGCGGCGGTCATCTCCATCCGGTTGTTGGTCGTTTCCCGTTCGCCACCCCACAATTCCCTTTCGTGCTTGCCGAGGCGCAGAATCGCGCCCCAGCCACCGGGACCGGGGTTGCCCCGGCAGGCGCCATCGGTAAAGATTTCCACGTGTTCTTCAGTGGCCATGGGTTTCCTTTTGGGCGACCGGCCGCAGCGCCTTGCTGCCGACGGTGTTCTTGCGCCACTGCGGTGTGATCAGGCGCATGGAGTGGACGCGCTTGATCGCATGCAACAGGTAAACGCCGCCCGGCAAGCCCCACCAGCGTCCGCCGGCGCGTTCCATGAAGTGCCAGCGCCTGAGCCAGGCTTCCTGATCGCAGGGCGGAACGTGACAACCGGAGTTGCCGCGGTCGACCTCGAAACTCAGCAGTTTCAGCCAGTCCTTGAGCCGCGTCAGGGAGAGGTAGCTGCCATGCCACGGAAAGCTGCCGCTGCGATCGAAACGATTGCGCAGGCCCCACAGGGAAACCGGGTTGAAGCCGAGGATTATCAAGTGCCCTTCCGGGATCAGGATGCGCTCGACCTCGCGCAGGATCTGGTGCGCATCTGCACTGAATTCGAGTACGTGCGGCAGGATCACGAGATCGGTACTGTTCGACGCGAAGGGCAGGGCAGCGAGTTCGCAGAGTACATCGACCGCGCCGGCTTCGGCGGCCTTCTGGCGCAATGGAATCCGGCTGGTATGGAGAAAATCGCATTGCGGCAAGCCGAGCTGGAGCGCGTTGAAGCCGAAGACATCGGCAATGGCGATATCCATGCTTGCGGCTTCCCACGCGCAAACGTAGCGCCCCTGCGCTGTTTCCAGCCAGTGCTCGAGACCCGGAATTGACATCCGGCGGTCTTCGCTCGATAGTTCCGGCATGTTTGAAATTCTGCCCATTCCCGCATTCAAGGACAACTACATCTGGCTGCTGGTCCGCGACGGACGAGCTGCCGTGGTCGATCCGGGTGACGCAGCGCCGGTAATCGCCCGGCTCAATGCGCTGCACCTGCAACTCGAGACCATCCTGATCACCCACCATCATGACGACCATCAGGGCGGTGTCGAAGAACTTGTCGCGCGCTGGCAGCCCAGGGTCTTTGGACCGGCTGAAGAGTCTATCACAGGCTGTACCGACCCTCTGAGCGGCGGCGAGACGATCGATGTGCTGGGGCAGGTCGTCGATGTGCTGCCGGTTGGCGGCCATACGCGCGGCCATCTTGCCTATTACCTTCCGGGTACGCTCTTTTGCGGCGATACCCTGTTCGGCGCCGGCTGCGGCCGCCTGTTCGAGGGAACGCCGGCGCAGATGCATGCCTCGCTGGCCCGCCTGGCGGCGCTGCCGGACGATACCCGGGTTTACTGTGCGCATGAATATACCGAAGCCAATCTGCGCTTCGCCTTGGCCGTCGAACCCGAGAACGCGGCGCTGCGCGCGCGGGTCGAGCGAGTCGCCGCGCTGCGCGCCGCCGGGCGTTCTTCGGTTCCCTCGACACTGGGCGAGGAAAAAGCTACCAACCCGTTTCTGCGCTGCACGGAACCTGCAGTGATCGTGGCGGCGCGGGCGCATGCCGCCCCCCAAGGGGACTTCCTGCGCCGCGAAGCAAGTCCCTTGGCGGGACGGGGCGCGGTCGACACCTCCCAGGTGGCCATTTTCGCAGCCATCCGCAGTTGGCGGAACGGTTTCTGAGCCCGCCGGACAGGCCCGGAAGCACGATCCACGGCGCCCCGATGTGCTAAATTCGGCGCCAATATGAATAATGGCAGGTCATCATGACAGAAGAGGCAAACGGCAAACCTTCCGACAAAGCGGCGCGTGCGGTGGCGGCTCTCAAGGGGCCGCGCGCCCGCCGCCTGGGTCTGTGGTTCGCAGGACTGGTGCTGGCTTTCGGCATCCTCGGCTACCTGGCCGGGCCGCCGTTGATGAAATGGCTGCTGGTCAAGCAGTTGTCCGAAGAATTGCAGCGCGAAGTCAGTATCGAGACCATCGATATCAGCCCTTATGCGCTGTCGGCACGGGTTGCCGGCGTCTCGGTCAAGGACAAGGCGGGCAAGGAAGTTGCCGGCTTCGACGAGTTGTTCGTCAATCTTTCCTCTTTCTCGCTTTTCCAGTTCGGCGCGGTAGTCGACGAAATTCGCCTGCAGGGGCCGCGCGTCGCCGTGGCACGGACTGGCGAGGGCCAATATGACATTTCCGACCTGCTCGAAAAGTGGTTGAAGCCATCCGAGCCGTCGCCGACGCCGCGTTTTTCGATCAACAACATCCAGATCATCGGCGGCAAGGCGGTCTTCGACGATCAGCCGCTGGGCAAGGTGCATACCGTCAGCGACATCAATTTGTCGCTGCCTTTCATCTCCAGCCTGCGTTATTACGCCGAGCGTCTGGTTGAACCGAGTTTTTCGGCGGTGATAAATAGCGCGCCGTTCGCACTCAAGGGCAGGAGCAAGGATATCTTCGAGGGAGAACTGGAAAGCGAGCTCAACCTCGATCTCGACCGCCTCGATCTGGCCGGCTTTCAGCCCTATGTGCCCAGTTCGCTGCCGCTGCGCCTGAAGGGGGGATTGCTCGATACCGAACTCCGGGTTGTCTTCAAGGAATTGCCAGAGAAGGTTTTTTCGCTGACCGTCGTCGGCAGCGCCCATGTTTCCGATCTCGATCTTGCCGAGGCGAGCGGGGCGCCGTTGCTGGGGTGGAAGCGACTGGATGTCGATATCGCCAGTGCCGACCTGATCAACCGGCGATTCGCCGTCCAGCGCGTGCTGCTCGATGGCATGGATGCTTATGTGGCAGTCAGCAAGCAAGGTGAAATGAACTGGGTGCGGGTGCTGGAGCAAATTGCCGCAGTGCCGGCGGCCGACAAGGCGCCTGCCGACAAGCCTGCGGCGCCGCCGGCCAAGGCGCCGGAGTGGGCGATCGACGAGATACGGCTGAGCAACGGCAAGATGCATTGGCAGGACGAGTCCACGGTTCGCCCGACGGTCGGCGAGGTGCTGGATATCAATGCTGTTGTCGCCAGGATCGATGGCAAGCTCGTTGAACCGATCGAGATCAGCGAAATTTCATACCGGGTCGACCTCGGGGAGCGCATGAAGGTCGGCAGCATGGTGGTGAAGGGCATGCGGCTCGATCTGCACGGTCACCGTATCGATATTGCCGAGGTCAGCGGTCAGGAGATTCGCACCCTGTTCGTGCGCAACAAGGAAGGCAAGATCGAGTGGGTCAGCTCGCCAGTGCTGAAGACCGTGCGTGCTGCCAAACAAGAGTTGTCAGACGAACGTCCGTGGATTGCCAGTATTGGCAAGGTTGCAGTCGATGATCTCGTCCTGCGCCTTGAGGATCAAACCACCAAGCCGGCGGCCACGCAGGTTATCGATGGGTTCAGCCTGACGGCGGAGAACCTGTCGACCGAGCCGGGCAAGAAGGGCAACGTTTCGCTGAAGAGCCGCATCAACCAGAAGGGCAGCCTCAAGGTCGATGGCAGCGTGCAGCTGGTGCCGTTACTGACGACGCTGAAGGTGGAGACGCAGGCGATTCCGGTCCTGCCGCTGCAGCCGTACTTCACCGACTTCCTGAATATCGAGCTGACGCGCGGCCAGGTTTCCAACAGCGGCGAGTTCACCGCACAGATGGACAAGGACGTCCTGAGCGCCGGCTACAAGGGATCGCTGACGCTCGGTGACCTGATTGCGGTCGACAAGGTAAACAATGCCGATTTCCTCAAGTGGAAATCGCTGTATCTGGGCGGCATAGATTTCCGCCTGCAGCCGATGGCGGTCAATGTCGGTGAGGTGGCGCTGACCGACTTCTACTCGCGGCTGATCCTCAGCAAGGAAGGCCGGCTGAATCTGCAGGACATCGTTCGGACGTCGGGGGGTGCCGGGAAACCTGCCGACACCGCGATGCCTGTCACTGCACCCAAGGTGGCTGAGGCGGCGCCCGCCGCTGCCAAGCCAGCCGCGGTGCCGGTAAAAATCGGCAAGATCACGCTGCAGGGCGGCACGGTCAATTTTTCCGACTTCTTCGTCAAGCCCAACTACACGGTGAATGTGACCAAGGTGGCGGGGCGTGTCAGCGGCCTTTCATCCGCCGCCGATACCGTTGCCGACCTTGAACTGCGCGGCAGCTACGCCAATTCGGCGCCGGTCCAGGTGGTCGGTAAGCTGAATCCGCTGGCCGCGAAATCCTTCCTCGATATCAAGGCCGAGGTGAAGGGTGTGGATCTCGTTCCCTTCTCGCCGTACTCAGGAAAATATGCCGGTTACCATATCGACAAGGGCAAGTTGTCGCTCAGCGTTGCTTACAAGCTGGAGAACAAACAACTGACGGCCGAGAACCATTTGTTTATCGATCAGCTGACCTTCGGCGACAAGGTGGAAAGCCCGGATGCCACGCAGCTGCCGGTCAATCTCGCCATCGCGCTGCTCAAGAACAATCGCGGCGAAATCGACCTCAACCTGCCAATCTCTGGTTCGCTCGACGACCCGGAATTTTCGATCGGCGGGCTGGTGATCAAGGTCATCGTCAATCTCTTCGTCAAGGCCGTGACTTCGCCGTTCGCGCTGCTCGGCTCGATGTTCGGCGGTGGCGAGGAGCTGTCCAATATCGAATTCGGACCCGGGCGCGCGAC
>JBFZCS010000288.1:0-15301 GCA_041307825.1 Azonexaceae bacterium | reverse complement strand
CGGTAAGCCAGCGTATTCAACCCTTTGACGGCAGCCAGCAATGCATCGATTGCCTTCGGCCGGATGAACCCGACGCGCCAGGCCAAGGCGATGCGTCGTGAAGGCGCGGGTTCGGTAAATGGGATCACGCTGATCATGTCGTTGCTGTACGGGTTACCCAGCGCCCCCTCGGGCAGCACCGAAACACCGAGGCCGGAGGCCACCATGCAACGGATGGTACCGATCGAGTGACCGAGCCTGACATCGGTGTCCGGACTGCTGACCTGTGGGCAGGCGCCAAGCACCTGATCGCGAAAACAATTGCCGGCCTTCAGCAACAATACTTCGTCACCCGTCACCTCATCGGGGCTGATGCGCGCCTTGCCCTCCCACCGGTGCCCGCGCGGCACGATGACCTTGAATGATTCATCGTAAAGCGGCCTGTTCAACACACCGGGAATTTCGAAGGGCAGGGCGATGATCACGACATCGAGATCGTTTTCGCGCAACATGTGCTCGAGGTTCGCCGTCATGTTTTCCTCGATCGCCAGCGGCATGTCCGGCGCCACCTTTTTCAGGGAGCGGATCAGTTGCGGCAGCAGATAGGGGCCAATGGTATGAATGACCCCAAGGCGCAACGGCCCTTCCAGTTGATTGCGGCCGCGCATCGCCACTTGGCGAACCTTTTCCGCCTCGGCGAGCGCCATCTGAGCCTGCTCGACGACTTTTCCGCCGACGGCACTCGGGCTGACAAAACCCTTGCCGCGCTCGAACAACTGGACACCCAGTTCATCTTCCAGACGGGCAATTGCGACGCTCATGGTCGGCTGACTAACCGAACATCGCTCCGCCGCCCTGCTGAAATTGCCCTCCTGTGCCAGTGCCACGATGTAGCGCAACTCGGTTAACGTCATAACTTCTCCAATTCACAAACAGGATCCAATGCCCCTACAAGGCATAGGGAAAAGCTATGGACGCTATTATTAAACCCCATAATAATCATTGACTTGGATCAATATTATCACACCTGCAAAGGGGAAAATTGACGCACCACGCTTTTTCACCAAGGGAGAATAATGATGAAACGCACTATGCTGGCCGTTGCCATTGCAATGATTTCAGGCACCATTGGCCAGGCAGTTCAAGCTGCCGCCAACGAACCGATCCAACCAATCAAGCCGCCGGCCAACATCAATCTAGGCATGGTTGAACTGGGCAAAAAGCTCTATTTCGACCCACGCCTGTCCAAGTCCGGTTTCATCTCATGCAACTCCTGCCACAACCTGTCGATGGGCGGCACCGACAACATCCCGACCTCGATCGGCGACAAGTGGCAGCAAGGCCCGATCAACGCACCGACGGTGCTCAACTCCAGCCTCAACGTCGCCCAGTTCTGGGACGGCCGTGCTGCGGATCTCAAGGCTCAGGCCGGCGGTCCGATCGCCAATCCGGGAGAAATGGCCTTCTCGCACACCCTCGCAATCAACGTTCTTGAGTCAATCCCTGGCTATGTCCGCGAATTCAAGCAGGTATTCGGCAAGGATAAGATCAGCATCGAGGAAGTCACCTTGGCGATCGCCGAGTTCGAAAAAACCCTGGTCACCCCGAACTCCCGATTCGACCAGTGGCTACTCGGCAAGAAGGACGCGCTGAACGCCGAAGAACTGGCCGGCTACAAGCTGTTCAAGGACAGCGGTTGCGTCGCCTGCCATAACGGCGAGGCCGTCGGCGGCAACTCCTTCCAGAAGATGGGCGTCGTCGAGCCGTACAAGACCAAGGCCACCGCCGGCGGCCGCGCCGACGTCACCGGCAAGGATGCCGACCGTTTCAACTTCAAGGTGCCGACCCTGCGCAACGTGGAAATGACCTATCCGTACTTCCACGACGGCGCCGCCAACACCCTGCCCGAAGCTGTCGACATCATGGGTCGCCTGCAACTGGGCAAGAAGTTTAGCAAGGACGAAAACGCGAAGATCGTTGCTTTTCTGAAGACTCTGACCGGCGACCAGCCGAACTTCGCACTGCCAATCCTGCCTCCGTCGACCGACTCCACGCCGCGTCCAACGCCGTTCGCCAAATAAGAAACCGCAACTGGGAGGAAGCGGGGGCCGCGGCCCCCGTTTTTATTGCCCGTTTTTTGTTTGATGATCATCAATCTGCCGCTACACTTGCGCGTTCATAATTTGCCGCTGATTTATTTCGGTTTTTTTCCTGATGCTGGAAGCTGACAATCTGGAATGCGTGCGCGGCGAGCGCCGCCTGTTCGCAGGCCTCGGCTTCAAGCTCGAAGCGGGGGAGCTGCTGTATCTCCAGGGCAGGAACGGTTCCGGCAAGACCAGCCTGCTGCGCATGCTGATCGGCCTGCTGCCGCCGGAAGCTGGCGAAATTCGCTGGAAAGGCGAACCGATCAAGGCCCTGGCCGACGAATTCCGTGCCGACCTCTGCTACCTCGGCCACCTGAACGCGATCAAGGAAGAACTGACGCCGCTGGAGAACCTGCTGGCCGCCGCCCGGCTGGCCGACGAGGAACTCTCCGAGGACGAGGCGCTGGATGCGCTGGAGCAGGTCGGCCTCGCCGGCCGCGAGGATCTGGCCTGCAAATATCTGTCGCAGGGACAGAAACGACGCGTCGCGCTGGCCCGGCTGGTCAAGGAGCGGCGCCCGCTGTGGATACTCGACGAACCCTTCGTCGCCCTCGACATTGCCGCGGTCGACTGGCTGGCCGGCATCATTTCCGGCCACCTGCAGCGCGGCGGCCTGGCCGTGATGACGACGCACCAGCTGGTCAACATCCCGGCCGGCAACGTGCGCGAGCTGCGGCTCAGCTGATGGCGACGCACTGATGTTCAAGATCGTCATGGCGGTCATCGCCCGTGATCTCAAGCTGGCCATGCGGCGGCAGGCGGACATCGTCTCGGCCCTGTTCTTCTTCGTCATCGTCGTCAGCCTGTTTCCGCTCGGTATCGGCCCGGAACCCGACCTGCTGCGCAAGCTGGCGCCTGGCGTCCTGTGGGTCGCCGCGCTGCTCGCCACCATGCTGTCGCTGCCGCGCCTGTTCGCCGACGATTATCGCGACGGCACGCTGGAACAACTCGCCCTCGCACCGCACCCCCTCGGGCTGGTGGTTACCGGGAAAGTGATCGCTCACTGGCTGGTCTCCGGCCTGCCACTGGCGCTGATCGCGCCGGTGCTTGGCATCCAGTTCGACCTGTCGGTCGACGCGCTGCTCGTCCTCACCGGCGCCATCCTGCTCGGCACTCCGGCGCTGTCCGGCATCGGCGCCATCGGCGCGGCGCTGACCCTCGGCCTGCGCGGCGGCGGTGTTTTGTTGTCGCTGCTGGTTCTGCCGCTCTACATCCCGGTGTTAATATTCGGCGCTGGCGCAGTGGATGCGACGGTGACCGGGCTCGGGGGAGAAGGTCACCTCTCCCTGCTTGCCGCCCTGACCTTTGCCTCACTTGGCTTCGCCCCCTGGGCGTCGGCCGCAGCCCTGAAGATTGCCCTCGAATGAAAGACCGCTTCAATCTCTACCGCTTCGCCTCGCCGGCGACCTTCTACCCGCTAGCCGGGGCAATGATTCCATACTTCGCCGCCGTCTCGGTCGTTTTCGGCCTGGCCGGCCTGTGGCTCGGCATGCTGGTCGCGCCGACCGACTTCCAGCAGGGCGAGGGTTACCGGATCATCTTCATCCACGTTCCGGCCTCGTGGATGAGCATGTTCATCTACCTGGTGATGGCCTTCTGGGCCGCCATCGGCCTCGCCTTCAACACCCGGCTGTCGGGCATGATGGCGCAGGCGCTGGCGCCGACCGGCGCGCTGATGGCCTTCCTGTCGCTGTGGACCGGCGCGCTGTGGGGCAAGCCGATGTGGGGCACATGGTGGGTGTGGGATGCGCGCCTGACCTCCGAGCTGATCCTGCTTTTCCTTTACATCGGTTATATGGCATTGACCGCAGCGATCGATGACGCACGCCGCGCCGACAAGGCCGGCGGCCTGTTGCTGCTGGTCGGCGTGGTGAACATCCCGATCATCTATTTTTCCGTTAAATGGTGGAACACCCTGCACCAAGGCTCCAGCGTCAACCTGACCAAGTCGTCGATGGCCGAGACCATGCTCTGGGGCATGCTGCTGATGGCGATGTGCTTCTGGATGTATTCGATCGCCATCGCCTTCATGCGCGTGCGCACCATCATGCTCGAACGCGAGCGCCACACCGACTGGGTCAAGGCGCTGCTGGCGGGAGACGAGAAATGATCCACTGGAAAAGCTTTGCCGACTTCATCGCCATGGGCGGTTACGGCGTCTACGTCTGGGGCTCCTTCGGCGTCACGGCGCTGATCATGATCATTGAACCGATCATGGTCGCCCGCAATCGAAGAACCACCATTGCCCGCCTCAAACGACAGATGAGGGCGGAAACCCGCACCGAAAACAGGAACGCTTCTGAATGAAATCCCGTCACAAGAAACTCGCGCTGATCGGCGGCGCGCTGGCCGTCATCGGCATCATCGCCGCACTGGTATTGAATGCGCTGAACAGCAACATCGCCCTCTACATTTCGCCGACCGACGTCGCCGAAGGCAAGGCGCCGCAGGGCAAGGTCTTCCGCATCGGCGGCCTGGTCAAGGAAGGCAGCCTGCAGCGGCAGGCCGATGGCGTCACCATCGCCTTCGTCGTTACCGATACCGCCAAGGACATCACGGTGAATTACAAGGGCATCCTTCCCGACCTGTTCAAGGAAGGCAAGGGTGTCGTCGCCCAGGGCAAGATGACCGGCGCCGGCACCTTTACGGCCAGTGAAGTGCTGGCCAAGCACGACGAGAACTATATGCCGCCGGAAGCCGCTCAGGCAGTCAGTGACGCACAGGCCCGTGGCGCCGGGAACAAGGCCGGCGAAGCGCCCGGCGACGACAAGATGAAGACAGGGTACTGACATGATCCCAGAGCTTGGCCATTTCGCCCTCATTCTCGCGACGCTGGTCGCGCTGATTCTCGGCACGCTGCCGCTGCTCGGCGCGCACCAGAACCGGATGGCCTGGGTCGCGCTGGCCCGCCCGGCCGCAACGGCGATGGCGCTGCTGATCACCTTCTCCTTCGCCTGCCTGACCCAAGCCTTCGTGGTCAGCGATTTCTCGGTGGTCTATGTCGCGCAGCATTCCAATTCGCTGCTGCCCCTGCAATACCGAGTCGCCGCCGTCTGGGGCGGGCATGAGGGGTCGCTGCTGCTGTGGATGTTGATGCTCTCCTGGTGGGCGTTCGCTGTCGCCATGCTGTCGCGTCAGTTGCCGGAAGCGATGGTTGCCCGCGTCCTCGGCACGCTTGGCCTGGTCGCCTTCGGCTTCCTGCTGTTCATTTTGATCACCTCCAACCCGTTCGAGCGCCTGCTGCCGGCGGCGGCGGACGGCAAGGATCTCAATCCGCTGCTCCAGGACTTCGGCCTGATCATCCACCCGCCGCTGCTTTACATGGGCTACGTCGGTTTCTCGGTCGCCTTCGCCTTCGCCATCGCCGCGCTGCTCTCCGGCCAGCTCGACGCCGCCTGGGCGCGTTGGTCGCGGCCTTGGACGATGGCGGCCTGGGTCTTCCTGACGCTGGGCATCGCCATGGGTTCGTGGTGGGCCTATTACGAACTGGGCTGGGGCGGCTGGTGGTTCTGGGACCCGGTCGAGAACGCCTCGTTCATGCCCTGGCTGATCGGCACGGCGCTGATCCATTCGCTGGCGGTCACCGAAAAGCGCGGCAGCTTCAAGAACTGGACGGTACTGCTGGCGATATCCGCCTTCTCGCTGTCGCTGCTCGGCACCTTCCTCGTCCGTTCCGGCGTGCTGACCTCGGTCCATGCCTTCGCCACCGACCCGCAGCGCGGCATCTTCATCCTGATCTTCCTGGTCGCCGTGATCGGCACCTCGTTGGCGCTGTTCGCCTGGCGGGCGCCGAAGGTCGGCCTGGGCGGGCGCTTCGGGCTGGTTTCGCGCGAATCCATGTTGCTCACCAACAACGTCCTGCTGGTCGTCGCTGCCGCCACCGTGCTGCTCGGCACCCTCTACCCGCTGCTCATCGACGCGCTGGGCGCCGGCAAGATTTCGGTCGGCCCGCCCTATTTCAACGCGGTCTTCGTGCCGGTGATGACGCCCCTTCTTTTTATGATGGGCATCGGGCCGTTCGCCCGCTGGAAGGAAGCTTCGATCGGCGAAATCCTGCGTACCCTGCGCTGGGCTTTCGCCGCAGCCATGATCGTCGCCATCGCCCTGCCCTTCATTTATGGCTCGTGGACGCCGCTGACCGCGCTCGGCCTGCTGATGGCGGCCTGGGTCACGCTGGCCTCGACCCTCAATTTCGTTCAACGCGTCCGCCACACGCGGGGCGGACAGTCCTTCCTGAGCGCCGCCCTCAGGCAGCCGGGCAGTTTCGTCGGCATGAACGTGGCCCATATCGGCATCGCCGTCTTCGTCGTCGGCGTCACCATGGTCAGCAGCTTCCAGGAAGAACTGGACATCAAGATGGCGCCCGGCGAGCATGTCGATGTGGCCGGCTATCGCTTCACCTTCAACAGCGTGAAGGCGGTGGAAGGTCCGAACTACTTCGCGGCGCAGGGTGACTTCGATCTTGCGGTCAATGGCAAATTCCTGCGCAAGATGAACCCGGAAAAGCGCAACTATCATTCGTCGCAGATGCCGATGACCGAAGCCGCCATCGACGCCGGCCTGTTGCGCGACGTCTATGTCTCGCTCGGCGAGGCGATCGACCGCGACAATCCGGAAGGCGAATGGGCAGTGCGCGTCTACTACAAACCCTTCGTCGACTGGATCTGGGGCGGTTGCTTGCTGATGGCCCTCGGCGGCCTGCTGGCCATGCTCGACCGCCGCTATCGCGTCAAGGCGCGCACTTCGTCACCAGTCAAAACCCCGGCCGGAACCCAACAAGCATGAACCGCTATTACTGGATACTGGGCGGCTTTGCCGCCCTCGTCGCCCTGCTCGCCATCGGCCTCGGCCTCAACCCGCGCGACGTGCCGTCGCCGCTGGTCGGCAAGCCGGCCCCGACCTTCAACCTGCCCATCCTGGCGACGCCGGACAAGACGTTCGGCCCCGGCGACCTGCAGGGCAAGGTCTGGCTGCTCAACGTCTGGGCTTCATGGTGCGTCTCCTGCCGCGCCGAGCACCCGATCCTCGTCGACTTCTCGAAGAAGGTCGACGTGCCGCTGATCGGCCTCAACTACAAGGAAGTGCGCGGTGACGGCGGCTTCGACATGAACAAGATGTCGCCCGAGGAAGAGAAGAAACTCGCCTTCCAGCGCGCCAACACCTGGCTCAAACAGCACGGCGATCCGTACAAGCTGACGGTGATGGACCTCGACGGCCGCGTCGGCATCGACTACGGCGTCTATGGCGTGCCGGAAACCTACGTCATCGACAAGGCCGGGGTCATCCGCATGAAGCACACCGGACCGATCAACCCGGACGTGCTCGGCAACAAGATCATGCCGCTGCTCGCGGAGCTCAACAAATGAAACTCCGCAGCCTGAGTCTTGCCTTCGTTTTTGCCACTTTTCTGGGGTCGACCGCAGCAATCGCCTCGAGCACCACCGAAGCCGCCCTCGCCGCCGACCCGGTCGCCGAGAAGCGCCTGCAGAGCCTGTCCGAAGAACTGCGCTGCCTCGTCTGCCAGAACCAGAACATCGCCGACTCCAACGCCGAACTGGCGCAGGATCTGCGCCGCGAAATCCGCGGCATGATCCAGGCCGGCAAGACGGACAAGGAAATCATCGACTTCATGGTTACCCGCTACGGCGATTTCGTGCTTTACCGGCCGCCGGTCAAGGGCATCACGCTGCTCCTCTGGGGCGGCCCGATCGCCCTGCTGCTGCTCGGCCTCTTCGCGCTACAGCGCTACCTGCGCCAGCGCGCCCGGCGCATGGCCGAAGACCGGCCGCTCTCCGCCGCCGAAACCGGCCGCGCCGATGCGCTGCTCAACGAAGGCGATACCAAATGATTCAGTTTGCCATTTTCGCCACCCTGATCGTCGTCGTGGCCGCCGCCTTCATTCTGCCGCCGCTGTGGCTTGGCCTACGCTCGCCGGAGGGCAAGGCGGATCGCAAGCAAGCCAATCTGGCGATTTTCCGTGACCAACTGGCCGAGCTGGAGCGCGAGAAGAAGGAAGGCTCGCTGGCGGAGGGAGATTTCGAACAGGCAAAGCGCGAACTGCAACGGCGGCTGCTCGAAGAGGTTGAACCCGACGCCGGCGCGGCAACCCGGGGCACGCACGGCGCGAGCCGCAAGACGGCGCTCGCCATCCTGGTGCTGATGCCGATTCTCGCCGTGCTCGGCTACGGCATGCTCGGCACCCCGAACGCGCTCGACCCGACCCGGACCGCTGCGCCGCAACAAATGTCGCAGGAACAGATCAACGACATGGTCGCCAAACTGGCCGAACGGATGAAGGCCAATCCGGACAACATGCAGGGTTGGCTGATGCTGGCGCGTTCGTACAAGACCATGGGCCGCTACGAGGAAGCCGCCGAAGCCTACGGCAAGGCGGAAAAGATCATCAACGACGACCCCGAACTGCTCGCCAGCTACGCGGAGACCTTGGCCATGGCCGGCGGCAAAGGGCTCAAGGGCAAACCAAGCCAACTGGTCGAGCGCGCCCTGAAAATCGATCCGCAGCATCCGCACGCCCTGTTCCTGGCCGGCGCCGCCGCCATGGACGCCGGCGACAACAAGAAGGGTATCGCCTACTGGGAGGCCTTGCTGCCGCAGGTCGAGCCAGGTTCGGAAATCGACCAGATGCTGCGCGGCGGCATCGACAAGATGAAGCAGGCAAAATAGGCGACGCGATGGTCGACGCCAGCCGCCGCGGTTTCCTGCGCGGTCGACCCCGCCCCAAGGCGGAAATCCGGCCGCCATGGGCCTTGCACGAAACGGACTTTGTCGACCGCTGCACCCGCTGCGGCGATTGCCTGAGCGCTTGCCCTCAGGCAATTCTGGTCGCCGGGGACGGCGGTTTTCCCACCGTCGATTTCAACCGGCGCGAATGTACCTTCTGCGGCGAATGCGCGGCCGTATGCCGGCCGCTGGCGCTCGTCCGTGTCGAAGGATTGCCGGCGTGGCCTTACAAGGCCGTGGTGGGCGATGCTTGTCTGCCGAAACACGGTGTCGAATGCCGGGTCTGCGGCGATTTCTGCGACGTGCGCGCCATCCGCTTCACGCCCCGCCTGGGCAGCAGCCCGCTACCGGCCATCGACAGCGCGGCATGCACCGGCTGCGGCGCCTGCGTGGCCCCCTGCCCGACCGCGGCAATCCGTATCGAGGGCTGAGATTGACGTGCTCGACGCCACAAGGCGCTGCATGATGGCGAAATTAGTGATCCAATGCGAGCGATTCGAACCGATAATGCTCGAATTCGCCCATGGTCACCGCATAATCTGAAAGGATCCGCCATGCATTGGCTCCGCCTGCCCGAACCCAGCCACGATATTGCGCCGGCTTTCAAGGATGCCGCGTCGGCGCAAGCCTGGCTTGGCACACAGGGATCGGCGCCGCCGCTTGCGGTTTTCTCCGCGCTACTCGAACAGATCCAGGCGATCGACGGTGCTTCCATCCCCGCCGCCCAGGCAGTCGCCCTGCTCAACCTGCTGCGCTCCGCCGCCGTTCCGCTTCAGCCCGCACTCGAAGAGCAATTCACGCGCAAAGCCCTGCCCATGACGGCGGGCGAAGCGAGCACCTTCGAAATCACTCACCAGCTCTGGGCTCGACTCGGCATTGCCTACCTGCGCCTTGTGCCGCAGTGCACGCCGGCCAACCGCGCCCTGCCGCTGCATCGGGCCACCACCGCTTTTCGGATGGCCCAGTATTGCCATTTTCTGGCCGCCCGGACCTGCCCGCGGCTGCTCGATCAATTACTGGTTGCGGTACTGTCCGCAGCGGAACTCAACAGCATCCTGGGCAAGCCGGTGGCCGATCCGGATTTCCCGAAATATGGCAAGGGCGGCATTTCCGGGCAACTGGCCTGGGCCTTCCTGATGCGCGCCGTCGACCCCTACCACCTGACGGCCGGCCAGTTGCCGGTCGTCAATCGCGCTTTCAGCCGCTGGCGCGAACTGCTCAGCTTCCAGAACGAGGCGCCCGATGCCAGGGAAACCTACAGGCTCGACCTGGTACAGCTCCTCGGCAGCGACCTGCCGACCAACATTCCGCATTATCTCAACCTGCGCTCGGTCGCGCACAAGCTTGCACAGCGCATCAAGCTTCTGGAAGCCGGCGAGTCGCCGGAAGCGCTGAAGCTCGGACGCACGCTTTCCGCCGCTGCGGCAATCCGCCTGCTCAAGGATCTCGAACAACACCTCTATCGTCGTAAAAAGCGCAGCGCGAACGATAAGGGCGAGATCGATCTGGTCTTCGGCACCGAAAATGCCTACGCGGTGCTGAACAACCGGCTTCTCAATCCGGCGGCCGGCCAAGGCGACAGCGGGGGCGCGGTCAACTACCAGCGAATGGCGATTTTCGGTCGCGACCAGGTTTCAGAATTACCCACCAGCAAGAAACGGCTGAAAGTCGACAGCGAGCCATGGACGCTCTTCAATGGCCGCGCCACGCGCGCGCCGAAGGCCAGCGATTCCCGACTGCTCTCACCGTGCCTCGTTGCCGCGCATGTCGGTGGCAAGTCGCGGCTTGGCGTCATGTCCAGCCTGCAATGCGATGCCGACGGTACGCTCTCGGCACAGTTGTCGTGGTATGACGACAGCACCGAGGCCGGCAATCTCAAGCGCTTTGCCCCGAAAGGCACCAAGCTGGTCCGCGTGCCGGCATTCCTGCTCAGGCACGGCGAAGGTCACTCGTTGATCGTGCCCGCCGATGCCGGCGTGCGGCTCGGCGTCACCCTCGAACTCACCGATCTGTCGCTCGAGGAACTGATACCTGTCGAAGTCGTGGAACGGGGCACCGACTTCGTTCTCCTCGCCTGCAAGGTCAAGGAATAGAACCCGTTACTCGAACTCGATGATGACCTGATCCACCGCCAGGCTTTCGCCGGCGGCAGCGGAGATCTTCCTGACCTTGCAGTCCTGGTCGGCCTTGAGGATGTTTTCCATCTTCATCGCTTCGATGACCGCCAACTTCTCGCCGGCCTTGACCTCCTGACCGACCTTGACCGCCACTTCGCGGAGCAGGCCGGGCATCGGCGAGAGCAGGAACTTGGACAGGTCGGGCGCCGGCTTCTCGGGCATCAGGGACAGCAGTTCGGCGGCGCGGGCGCTCATCACCATGAAATCGGCACGGGTGCCCCAGTGGAACAGGGAGTACTTCGTCTTGTGGCGCTCGACCTGCAGCGTGAATTCCTCACCGTTGCAGGTGCCGTTGAACAGCGACTGACCGAGCTTCCAGTCGGACAGGATCTCGTAGGTCTCGCCCTTGTACTCGACGTGATAGCCGCCGGAAATGGGCCGCGCGACGACCGTGTGGTTTTCGTTGCCGTTCGGGTTCAGGCGCACCACGCACCACTTGTCGCCGACGATGCGCTCATGGCCCTGCAACTGGCCGGACACGGAAGCGCCACGGTCGGTGTAGGCGCGATAGACGTAGGCAGCGACCGACACCAGCAACGCCGGATCGTCGTGCGGGACCATCGAGGCGTCAAAGCCCTTCGGGTACTCCTCGGCGATGAAACCGGTGTTGAAGTTGCCGGACTGGAAGCGCGGATGCTGCATCAGCGCCGCCTGGAACGGGATATTCGAGGAAATGCCGCGAATCACGAAGGCGTTCAGCGCATCGCGCATGCGGGAAATCGCCTGCTCGCGGGTCGCACCGTGCACAATCAGCTTGGCGATCATCGAGTCGTAGAACATCGAAATTTCGCCGCCGTCGTAAACACCGGTATCGACCCGCACCTGGCCCGTGATTTCCGTCGGCGGCTGGAACTTGACCAGACGACCGGTGGACGGCAGGAAGCCGCGGAACGGATCTTCGGCGTTGATCCGGCATTCCATCGACCAGCCATTGAGCTGCACTTCGTCCTGGGTCAGCGGCAGCTTTTCGCCGGCAGCGACGCGGATCATCAGTTCGACCAGGTCGACGCCGGTGATCAGTTCGGTGACCGGATGTTCGACCTGCAGGCGGGTGTTCATTTCCAGGAAGTAAAAGCTCTTGTCGGCGCCAACGACGAACTCGACCGTACCAGCCGATTCGTACTGCACGGCACGGGCCAGAGCCACGGCCTGCTCGCCCATCGCCTTGCGCATCGCCGGATCGACGAAGGGTGACGGCGCTTCTTCGATGACCTTCTGGTGACGACGCTGGATCGAGCAGTCACGCTCGTTCAGGTAAACGTAGTTACCAAAGGAATCGCCGAGCACCTGGATCTCGATGTGGCGCGGTTCCAGCACATACTTTTCGATGAATACGCGGTCGTCGTTGAAGGCGTTCTTAGCTTCATTGACGCAGGAGGAAAAGCCTTCAAAGGCTTCCTGGTCGTTGAAGGCAACGCGCAGGCCCTTGCCACCGCCGCCAGCCGAGGCCTTGATCATCACCGGGTAACCAATGCCCTTGGCGATTTCGACGGCCTGTTCCGGGCCGCTAATCGCAGCGTTGTAACCCGGAATGGTATTGACCTTGGCTTCGAGCGCCAGCTTCTTGGACTCGATCTTGTCGCCCATCTTGCCGACCGAGTAGTGCTTCGGGCCGATGAACTTGATGCCTTCTTCTTCCAGACGGCGCGAGAACTCGGCGTTCTCGGACAGGAAGCCGTAACCCGGATGGACCGCCTGAGCACCGGTCTGCTTGCAGGCAGCGATGATCTTGTCCATGACCAGATACGACTCTTTCGAGGCGGCCGGGCCGATACAGACGGCTTCGTCCGCCAGATCGACATGCAGCGCATCCTTGTCGGCCTCGGAATAGACGGCAACCGTCAGGATGCCCATCTTGCGGGCGGTCTTGATGACGCGGCAGGCGATTTCTCCCCGGTTCGCGATCAGAATCTTGTTAAACATTGTGCTTCACCTCCGGGGAGAAATCCCCTGAGCACGCTGCGCGTGCATGGCAATTTAGCTGCGCTGCTGCGCCGCTACGCGGCTGGTCTCCGCGGTTCGCGATCAGGATTTTCGTAAACATATTCACAATCCACTTTCAGAAATGATCTGTTTCAACTGCTTGATTGCCTCGGGCGAGAACCTCAGGCTCTGGCTTTTCTTGCCCAGAATCTGGCGGGACTTTGAGTCATAGGTGTCGATCTGGAGGTAACGTGATCCAGCGGCATCCGACACGACGGCGTACGTGCAGTCGACCTCGGGATGCTCTGACACGTTTTCCAGTTGTACGGGCATGAGTTTCTTTATCAGAGCCATAACACCCTCACAGCGGAATATTGCCGTGCTTGCGCCACGGATTGTCGAGTTTCTTGTCGCGCAGCATGGCCAGCGAACGGGCAATACGCTTGCGCGTGTTGTGCGGCATGATTACGTCGTCGATGAAGCCGCGCGCGCCGGCCACGAACGGGTTGGCGAATTTGGCCTTGTACTCGGCTTCGCGCCCGGCCAGCTTGGCGGTATCGCTCTTTTCCTCACGGAAAATGATCTCGACCGCCCCCTTCGGGCCCATCACGGCGATTTCGGCAGACGGCCAGGCGAGATTGACGTCGCCGCGCAGATGCTTGGACGACATCACGTCGTAGGCGCCACCGTAGGCCTTGCGGGTAATCACGGTGACCTTGGGCACGGTACATTCGGCATAGGCGTAGAGCAGCTTGGCGCCGTGCTTGATGATGCCGCCGTATTCCTGCGTCGTGCCCGGCATGAAGCCCGGAACATCGACGAAGGTGACGACCGGAATGTTGAAGGCGTCGCAGAAGCGGACGAAACGGGCAGCCTTGATCGAGGACTTGATGTCCAGGCAGCCAGCCAGCACCAGCGGCTGGTTGGCGACGATGCCGACCGGGTGGCCATCCATGCGGCCAAAGCCGATGATGATGTTCTTGGCGTAGTCGGCCTGCAGTTCGAAGAAATCGTTGTCATCGACCACCTTGATGATCAGTTCCTTCATGTCGTAGGCCTTGTTGGCGCTGTCCGGCACCAGGGTATCGAGCGAGAAATCCGTGCGCCCGACCGGATCGTTGGTCGGCATGACCGGCGGCTTTTCCTTGTTGCTAGCCGGCAGGAAGTTCATGAAGCGACGCAGCATGGCGAGCGCTTCGACGTCGTTCTCGAAGGCCAGGTCGGCGACGCCGGACTTGCTGGTATGAGTGACCGCGCCGCCCAGTTCCTCGGCGGTGACTTCTTCATGCGTGACCGTCCTGACGACTTCCGGGCCGGTCACGAACATGTAGGACGAGTCCTTGACCATGAAGATGAAATCGGTCATCGACGGCGAGTAGACCGCGCCACCGGCACAGGGGCCCATGATCATGGAAATCTGCGGCACGACGCCGGAGGCCATCACGTTGCGCTGGAAGACGTCGGCGTAGCCACCGAGTGAGGCGACGCCTTCCTGGATGCGTGCGCCGCCCGAGTCGTTGATGCCGATCACCGGCGCCCCGACCTTGATCGCATGGTCCATGACCTTGCAAATCTTCTCGGCATGGGTTTCGGACAGCGAGCCGCCAAACACCGTGAAATCCTGCGAAAAGACGAATACAAGGCGACCGTTGATGGTGCCGTAGCCAATGACGACGCCGTCGCCGGGAATTTTCTCGGCCTGATCCATGCCGAAATCGGTGCAGCGATGTTCCTTGAACATGTCCCATTCCTCGAAGGAATCCGGATCGAACAGCAACTCGATGCGTTCGCGGGCAGTCAGCTTGCCCTTGGCGTGTTGGCTGTCGATGCGCTTCTGGCCACCGCCGAGGCGGGCCATTTCACGCTTTTTTTCGAGCTGGCGGATGATGTCGTGCATGGAAAACTCCCTCGATAAGGCGGGGTGGCTGATTCAGTTTTTCAGATAGTCGAGCAGCGCATACGCGGCGGCAGCCGGCGTCGTATGGCCCTGCTCGACGGAGCGGGTGAGCGCCGGCAGGTTGGCCCTGACGCGCGGGTGATGCCGAAAATGCTGTCGCAGGCCGGAATCGATCAGTTGCCACATCCACGACAGCGCCTGATGCTGGCGCTTGGCGGCGAACTCGCCGGTCGGCCTGAGGGCGGCCTGGTATTTCTCGACCTGTTCCCAGAAATCGACGATGCCTTCCTTGTGCAGGGCGCTCAACGCAATCACCGGCGGCGCCCAGTTCGGCGAAGCCGGGCGCAGCATGTGCAGGGCATTGCGCCACTGGGCGCGGGCGACAGCGGTCGCCTGGCGGTCGATGTCGGCCTTGTTGATGACCACCATGTCGGCGATTT
>JBFZCS010000287.1:0-2517 GCA_041307825.1 Azonexaceae bacterium | reverse complement strand
CTGGTCAGCGGCGCGATGCAGCAGGCGCAATGGTTTGCGCTGGCGGTGATCCTGCTCTCCACCTTGCTCAATGCCGCCTACTTTCTGCCCATCCTCTGGCGCGCCTTCTTCCGCCCGCTGTCGGCCGACGCCCTCGCCCATCCGCACGGCGAAGCGCCCTGGCCGATGGTGCTGGCGCTGAGCCTCACCGCCGCCGGCACGCTGGCGCTGTTCTTCTTCCCCGACGTGCCGCTGGCGCTGGCCCAGCAACTGGTCATGTCATGAAATACGAACACTGGCTCGACAACCCGCTGAACATCCGCAAGCTCTGGCGCGGTTTCCTCGTCGTTCTCGCCCTCACGGTGATCGCCGGCGCCTTCGTCGACCTGCACCCGCACTTCGAGATCGAAAAGTTGTTCGGCTTCAATGCCGCTTACGGCTTCATCACCTGCCTGCTGATGATCGTCGGCGCCAAGGCCCTCGGCCTGTTTCTCAAGAAGCCGGATACCTACTACACGAAGGATGAAGGCGATGAGTAGCGCTTTCATCTTCCATCCCGCCCTGATCCTCATCGCCGGCGCGCTGCTGCTGCCCTTCCTGCGCGGCACGGCGAGAAACACCGCCGTCCTGGCGGCGCCGACTTTGGCGTTGATCGCCCTGTGGCTCTTGCCCGAGGGCAAACTCTGGCAGGTGCAGTGGCTCGACTATTCGCTCGCGCCGCTGGCCGTCGACAAGCTCTCGCGCCTGTTCGCCACCATCTTCCTGCTGATGGCCGCGATCGGCGGCCTGTTCGCGTTGCGCCAGACCAGCAAGCTCGAAGTGCCCGCCGCCTTCCTCTATGCGGGTTCCGCCGTCGGCGTCGCCCTGGCCGGTGACCTCGTCACCGTCTTCCTGTTCTGGGAATTTATGGCCGTCGGTTCGACGCTCGTCATCTGGAGTACTGGCACCCCCACCGCCTGGGCCGCCAGCCGGCGCTATGTCGCGGTGCACCTGGCCGGTGGCGTGATCCTTTTCGCCGGGATCGCGGGCCAGATCGCGACGACGGGCGATGCGAGCTTCCATGCGATGAAGGCCGATTCCCTCGCCACCTGGCTGATCCTCATCGGCTTTCTCGTCAACACCGGCGCGCCGCCGCTCTCGGCCTGGCTGCCTGACGCCTATCCGGAAGCCTCGTGGAGCGGCACGGTCTTCCTCTCCGCCTTTACCACCAAGGCGGCGGTGTACGTGCTGCTGCGCGGCTTCCCCGGCACCGAGATCCTGATCTGGGTCGGCATCTTCATGATCTTCTACGGCATCGTTTACGCGCTGCTGGAAAACGACATGCGCCGCATCCTCGCCTATTCGATCGTGAACCAGGTCGGCTTCATGGTCACCGGCATCGGCATCGGTACCGAGATGGCCCTGAACGGCGCGGCGGCCCATGCCTTCGCGCACATCATCTACAAGGCGCTGCTGCTGATGTCGGCCGGCGCGGTGCTCGCGGCGACCGGCCGCCGCAAGTGCTCGGAACTCGGCGGCCTCTTCCACAGCATGCCGATCACCACGATCTGCGGCACCATAGGCGCGCTGGCGATCTCGTCCTTCCCGCTCACTTCCGGCTTCGTCTCCAAGTCGATGGTGACGCAGGCGGCCATCGACGGCCACCTGCAGGTGGTCTGGCTGTTCCTTGCAGCGGCTTCGGCCGGTGTTTTCCTCCACGCCGGCATCAAGTTCCCCTGGTTTGTCTTCTTCCAGAAGGACTCGGGTTTGAGGCCCGCCGATCCGTCGGCCTCCTTGCGCTGGGCGATGATCTTCTTCGCCTTCCTCTGCATCCTACTCGGCATCTGGCCTGACCCGCTCTACGCCATGCTGCCCTACGATGTCAACTACGTGCCCTACACGGCGGCGCACGTCATCACGCAACTGCAGTTGCTGCTCTTTTCGGGCCTGGCCTTCTTCGTCATGCTCGACTACCTGAAGCGCACGCCGACCATCACGCTGGATGTCGACTGGCTGTGGCGTGTCGCCGGGCCGGGGGTTGCCAACTCCTTTCGCCTCGCCCTGGCCGAAACCCGCGCCGGACTCGGCGAATCGCTGGAATCCGGCAAGGCGCGCTATTGCGACTGGCTCGCCCGCAACCGCCACCCCGAAGGCCTGCTGCTGCGTTCCTGGCCTACCGGCGCCATGGCACTGTGGGTGATGATCCTGCTATTGGCCAACCTGGCCTTGTACTATCTCCCTTAGGAAGGGTTCAGAAACAAGTGGCACATGGCGGGCCCGAAGTCGGGTTACGCGGCGCTAACCCGACCCATGGCTGTACCGGTTATTTTCGAACCGGGGCTTCGCATTAGGTCCTGCCGCGACTACCCCCATGCCCGCGGGGCGGGGCGATATCTATGTTCCAGTGGACAACGGCGGCAAACCGGCGCGTCCGGACAGGATGCCCGGACCGTGCGCGCCCTCAAGGCATCCGCTGGCGGTATTCCTCCGCCTGGGGGCTGAGGACCATGGCTTCGAGGGCTTCGAGGTCGGTCAGGAGGATGTGCTTGCGATCGACCT
>JBFZCS010000286.1:0-5457 GCA_041307825.1 Azonexaceae bacterium | reverse complement strand
GTCGATCACCAAGGCGATGCTGACCGGTGCCGAAAAGAAGGTGCGACCGTAGTCCTCGATGCGTGCGAGGTAGCGGTCGCGCACCCATTTCATGATGAAGCCGTTGGGTGCGATCAGCCGCAGCCCTTCCAGCGGATGACTCTCCCCCTCCAGCCTGAGCGGTTTGATCCAGGTATTGAACTGCTGGACTGGCAGTTCCTGTTCAAAACGGCTTATGCAAGAGTCCCAAAAACCGGCCATCGCCAACAATACCCCTCCCCGCGCAGTCGACGATAGACGCCGGCGGTTATATTAACCAATTGATTATATTGATATATTAATTGATGAACGGCAACGCGTTGGCTGCGTTCGAGGGCCTGATTCTACCCTTGCCACGGAAAGTTATCCACAGCATTCGCAAATAAATGACCTTGACAGACCACCTTGAAACACGGTGTAATCGCATGTTTTTCTTAGCACATCAAGGGATTACCACATGAAACGCACGTATCAACCGTCGGTCGTGCGCCGCAAGCGCACCCATGGCTTCCTGGTCCGTATGCGCACCAAGGGTGGCCGTGCAGTCATTGCTGCTCGCCGCGCCAAGGGTCGCACGCGTCTGGCCGTTTAATCCGGACGTTCGGCGGGGTGGAACAAGCCTTCGCCAGACGCTATCGCCTGACAAAAACGGATGAGTTCTCATCCGTTTTTGGTTTCAGGAGGGCGATTCGGGGCAAGTTGCTGATGCTGCATTACCAGCCGCGTCTTGCGGAAGGACTGATTGAAGCAAGGCTTGGTGTGGTGGTCGGCAAGAAATTGCTTAAAAGAGCCGTCGACCGCAACCGGGTCAAGCGCATCATCCGCGAGCAGTTTCGCCGGGAGCGGCGGAACCTTCCCGCTTGCGACCTGATCGTCCGGCTCGCTGTAAAGGCCGCGCCGCTGGATGGAAAACTGGTGGCCGGCGATTTTCTCGCCTTGCTGGAGAAATTGCGGCGAACCTGCGCGCAGAAGGAATAAAGATGAAACGCCTGCTGGTGTCCCTGCTTCGTGCATACCAGTATGCGATAAGCCCTTTTCTGGGACGAAGTTGCCGTTATTATCCGAGTTGCTCGGAATATGCGGTGGAAGCGGTAGAGAAACACGGTGCCATCAAGGGTGGCTGGCTGGGCGTCAAGCGCGTCTGCCGCTGTCATCCATGGCACCCCGGCGGGTACGATCCGGTACCCTGATTAGAGAATGCTTGATTACGTAGGCTGTTCATGGACACTCGTCGCCTGATCCTGGTTTTGATCTTCACCTTCTCCAGCTTCATGCTGTGGGAAAGCTGGCAGAAGTACAACCAGCCCAAGCCGCCGGCTGCAGCCGGCGCAGCCTTGCCGGCCGACACTGCCGTACCGCAGCCGACAGCCGCGCTGCAGGCCGCTCCCGCGCCTGGCACACCCGCCGCCGCGCAGCTTCCGGCGGCACCGGCAGGCGAAACCTTCACCGTTCAGACCGATCTGGTGAAGGCCACCATTTCCGCAGCGGGCGGCGACATCGTCGGGCTTGACCTGCTGAAATACAAGGAACACGAGAATAACGAAAAAACGCTCGCGCTGTTCGATCCCAAGCACCGCTACATGATGCAGAGCGGCCTGATCGGTAACGGCTTGCCGACGCATCGCACGATGTTCCGGCGCGTCGATGGCCCGACGAAACTGGCAGATGGCGCCGACGAACTTAAGGTTCGCCTCGAGGCAACGGCGGCGGACGGTACGCCGGTAGCCAAGATCCTGACCTTCAAGCGCGGTTCCTATCTGGTCGACGTGGCGTGGGAAATCGCGAATCAGGGCGACAAGCCCCTGACCGCGCACGCCTACTACCAGTTGCAGCGCGATGGCGTAGCGCCGGAAGGCGAAACCATGATGGTTTCGACCTTCACCGGACCGGCCGTGTATACCGACGGCGAAAAATACCAGAAGATCAGTTTCGACGACATCGGCGCCGGCAAGGCCAAGTTCGCCAAGACGGCCGACAACGGCTGGCTGGCCATGGTCCAGCACTATTTCGTTTCGGCGCTGGTGCCGAAGGACAAGACGCCGCGCGAGTACTACATGCGCAAGGCCGAGGGCGTCGATGCCTTCCAGGCCGGCGTGATCGTGCCGGTGGCGGAGATTGCGCCGGGCGCCAAGGGTGAAACCTCGATCAGCCTCTTTGCCGGTCCGCAGGAACAGGCCGCTTTGAAGCAGGTTGCGCCGGGTCTCGATCTGGTGGTCGATTACGGCTGGCTGACCGTCGTCGCCGCGCCGATCTTCTGGGCGCTGCAGGCGATTTATGGCGTAGTCGGCAACTGGGGCTGGGCGATCGTCGTGCTGACCATCATCATCAAGGGCATCTTTTTCCCGCTGTCCGCCGCGTCCTACAAGTCGATGGCCAAGATGCGCGTGCTGACGCCGCGGCTGACGCAGTTGAAGGAGCGCTATGGCGACGACAAGCAGCGCATGAACCAGGAAATGATGAAGATGTACCAGACCGAGAAGGTCAATCCGCTCGGCGGCTGCCTGCCGATCCTGGTCCAGATTCCGGTCTTCATCGCGCTTTACTGGGTGCTGCTCGGCGCCGTCGAGATGCGCGGCGCGCCTTGGATCCTGTGGATTCATGATCTGGCCGCGCCCGATCCGTTCTACATTCTGCCGATCATCATGATGGCGTCGATGTTCATTCAGACCAAACTGAATCCGACGCCGCCGGATCCGATCCAGGCCAAGGTGATGATGATGATGCCGCTGATCTTCGGCGTCATGTTCTTCTGGTTCCCGGCCGGTCTGGTGCTCTACTGGGTGGTCAACAACGTGTTGTCGATCGCCCAGCAGTGGCAGATCACGCGGATGATCGAAGGCGGCAGCAAGGCTGCCAACGACGCCAAGGCCTGACGTGTGGGTGGCGTAAGCAGCGCCGACACCATCGCCGCCATCGCCACGGCGCCTGGCCGCGGCGGTGTCGGGGTGATCCGCATTTCGGGCAGCAATTTGCTGCCCTTTGCTTTGGCGCTGACCGGCAAAACGCCAAAACCGCGTTACGCGACGCTGGCCGACTTCAGGGCGGCTGACGGTGCTGCGGTCGACAGTGGAATATTGTTGTTTTTCCCCGGCCCGCATTCCTTCACCGGCGAGGATGTGCTCGAACTGCAGGGCCACGGCGGCCCGGTCGTCATGCAGATGCTGCTCGCGCGCTGCCTCGATCTCGGCGCCCGGCTGGCCGAACCGGGCGAATTCAGCCGCCGCGCCTTCCTCAACGGCAAGCTCGACCTGGCCCAGGCCGAGGCGATCGTCGACCTGATCGACGCGGCAACCGCGAGCGCCGCCCGTTCGGCCGTGCGTTCGCTGCAGGGCGAGTTCTCGCAGGCCATCCATGCGCTGACCGACGAGCTGATCAATCTGCGCATGCTGGTCGAAGCGACCCTCGACTTTCCGGAAGAGGACATCGATTTTCTCAAGGCGGCGGACGCCTTCGGCCGACTCGAGCGCCTGCAACGCAAACTGGCGGAAATTTTCGACCGCGCCGGCCAGGGCAAGCTGCTGCAGGCGGGCCTGCATGTCGTGCTCGCCGGCCAGCCGAACGTCGGCAAGTCGTCGCTGCTCAACCGGCTGGCCGGCGACGACCTGGCCATCGTCACGGCGGTCGCCGGCACGACGCGCGACGCGCTGCGGTCGACCATCCAGATCGAGGGAATTCCGCTCCATATCATCGATACCGCCGGCCTGCGCGAAACCGAGGACGAGGTCGAGAAGATCGGCATTGAGCGTAGCTGGCGGGAAATCGAGCGTGCCGATGTCGTTCTTCTGCTGGTCGACGCCCGCCGCGGGGTTGGCGCGGCGGACCGCGAAATCCTCGCCCGGCTGCCCGAACGGCTGCAGAGGGTTACCGTGTACAACAAGATCGATTTGTCCGGCGCCGCAGCGGAGCGCCACGACGAGGCCGCTGGCGTGGCCATTTCGCTGTCCGCCAAGGCGAACCAGGGAATCGAATTGCTGCGTTCCGAGCTGTTGCGCATCGCCGGCTGGCATCCGGCCGAGGATGTCTTCATTGCCCGCGAACGCCATCTGCGGGCGCTGGCTACGGCGCAGGAACATATCGCGGCGGCGAGTCGCGTGGTCGAGAGCAAGCTGCCTGCGCTGGAACTTTTCGCCGAGGAACTTCGCCTGGCCCAGCGGGCGCTCGGCGAAATCACCGGCGAATTCAGCGCCGACGACCTGCTTGGCGTCATTTTCAGCCGCTTCTGCATAGGCAAGTAGGTGGAGGCCCTCGATACCGGCCTCCTGATGCTGGTCGTGGCGGCATTTTTTGCCGGCGCGATCGACGCTGCGGTCGGCGGCGGCGGATTGATCCAGATCCCTGCGCTGTTCGTCGTGCACCCGGGCGAGTCCGCAGCGACGCTGTTCGGCACCAATAAATGCGCCAGCGTGGTCGGGACGGCCAATGCGACCTGGCGCTATGCGCGACGCCTGAGCCTGCCGTGGCGCACCATCCTGCCGGCGGCCGTTGCCGCGCTCATTTTTTCCTATGCGGGCGCGGCGACCGTCGCCTGGTTGCCGAAAGACGCGGTGCGCCCGCTGATTCTCGTCATGCTCGTCCTTGCTGCGGTCTACACCCTGAAACGCAAGGATTTCGGGCAGGTGCACCGCCCGGCCCATGCCGGTCGCCGCGAACTGGCCTATGCCGTGCTTCTGGGCTGTGTCATCGGTTTCTACGACGGCTTTTTCGGGCCGGGCGCCGGCAGTTTCCTGATTTTCCTGTTCGTCCGCTTCTTCGGCTTCGATTTTCTTCATGCCTCGGCCGGCGCCAAGGTGGTCAATGGCGTGACCAACCTGGCCGCCCTCGCCTATTTTCTGCCCAATGGCCATGTGTTGCCGTTGCTGGCGGCGGCGATGGCGCTGGCCAACCTCGGTGGCTCCCTGGCCGGCACCTGGCTGGCGCTCAAGCATGGCAGTGGATTCATCCGGCGGATCTTCCTGCTGCTGGTTGCGGTGCTGATCGTCAAGTTCGCCTGGGATACCTTCGTTCTGCGCTGACTGTCCCGAAGGCCAAGGTCGGCCGGAGGATATAATCGGCGCATGAGCAAAAAAGAAATGTTGGCGTTTTCGTGAAACGATGTGTTCAGTATTCACTGCTTGCGCCGACCCTGGCGGCAGTTGCTTTTTTGACCGGCTGTGCAGGCGGGCCCACCAATGACGTCAAGGCGGAGCCGGAGGCAGCTGCCACGTCGCCGCGGTTGAGGTCGACCGGCAGCGTGCGCAGCGGCTTTGCCTGCTGCAATTTGCGCTACAGCGGCGATCAGCTCAGCGAGCCAAACTATGCCCAGCTGCCCTTTATCCCGCTCGGCACACCGGTCCTGATCCGGGCGATCGACGGGGGGCAGGCGATCGTCGAGATCGATGGCCGGCAGATGTCCCTGCGGCCTGACGTCGCGCAGACCAGGGAAAGCGTCACGCAATGGTT
>JBFZCS010000285.1:0-3298 GCA_041307825.1 Azonexaceae bacterium | reverse complement strand
TGAGGTCGATCCCGAAGCGGGCGCGAACGGCGGCCTGTACCGCCGCCATAGTTCGTCGCACGTCGGCACCCGTGGCGTCCCCGTGATTCACCAGCACCAGCGCCTGCTTTTCATACATGCCGACCGAGCCGAGGCTTTTGCCCTTCCAGCCGGCCTGCTCGATCAGCCAGCCGGCTGCCAGCTTGACCCGGCCATCCGGCTGCGGATAGCGCGGCAACGCGGGGTAAGCGGCCGCCAGACGACTGGCCGTCCGCTCATCGACAACGGGATTATGAAAGAAGCTGCCGGCGTTCGGGGTGATCGCCGGGTCGGGCAGCTTGCGCCGGCGAACGGCGATGATCGCTTGCGCGATATCCCGTGGCGTCGGCGCGGCGATGTTTTGGGCAGCCAGTTCCTGCGCCACGCCGGCATAACGCAAGTTCGGTTGCCAGGCCTTGGGCAGGCGGAAAATTACCGACGTGATCGCCATGCGTCCGCTCAGGTGCCAGCCTTCCTGCTTGAACAGGCTGTCGCGGTAGGCAAAACGGCATTGGTTGCGGTCGACGGTCAAAAAAGCCCGTTTTTCAAAATCCCAGGCATGCAGCGCGTGAAAGCGCTCGGCCACCTCCAGCCCGTAAGCGCCGATATTCTGGATCGGCGCGGCACCGACCGTACCGGGAATCAGGCTGAGATTCTCCAGCCCCGGCCAGCCCTGCGCCAGCGTCCATTGCACGAATTCGTGCCAGTTCTCGCCGGCTCCGCCCTCTACGTACCAGGCCTCGGCATCCTCGTTCGACAAGCGCTTTCCGGGAATGCCCATGTGCAGCACGAGGCCGTCGAAATCGCCATTCAGCACCAGGTTGCTGCCGCCGCCGAGGATGAAGCGCGGCGTCTGGAGCAATTCGGGTGCGGCAAGCTGTGCCGCGTCGCCGATGGCGGCGTAGAGGGCGGCCCGACCGGGCAGGGCGAGGGTGTTGAAAGCCTGGAGTTCGATGTCGTTCTGCGGCGTCATGGCGCAAATTTTCCCCGATTCCCTGCTGTTCCGGGGAATTTTGTCCGCGCCGAACTCAGCGGCACTCCGCTTCCCAGGCGCGGCGCAAACCGGCATCGCGGGGTGGCGTTCCGTGGCACGGGTTCGTTGCCGGCTTTGCCTTTGTTTGAGGAGTTTTAGTCGTGGCTGGCGAGCGTCGCGAGTTGGCTGCTTTTTCTGCGATTTCAGGCAGGTAGGCGGTGGCGACCAGGAGAACGATCAAGGTCAGTACCCCGCTGATCAACGGGTGCCGCTTGCCCGACCATTTTGGAACGAACAGCGCTGCCGCAATCAGCAGGGCGGCACCCCCGCCCAGCAGTGCGCCACCCAAGGCCCATGGAAGTGCGAGGAATGCCGGCGCGAAGGTATCCGTGTTGATGCCCGGTTGCTGAAAATACATCACGTAGCCGATCCAGCCGGCGCGCAGGCCAAGCACGGCACTGCCAATGCCGGCGAGCGCCAGACCGGCGGGCCAGCGAAACGTTTCAGCGTTCGGTTTTTGCAAGCGCGTCGTTCTCCATGCAGTCAGGCGGGCGTTCGATTTTTGTGGAGCGCGCCGTCACCGTTTGCCTATCCAGGCCGATTCCACCCGCTCGCGTGACAGCCGCTGCCTTGGTGGGCAAAGCAGCGGGCATGTTGATTGTCACATTTGCATCACAGCAAGGGCGCCAGCCAGTATTCGGCATCCTTGAGCGACATGCCCTTGCGCTTCGCCCAATCCTCCAGTTGATCCCGGCCGATCTTCGGAATCGCGAAATAGGATGCCGCCGGGTGGCCGATGAAGAAGCCGGAAACGGCGGCGGCCGGCATCATGGCGCAGGATTCGGTCAGGGTCATGCCGGCGTTGGCCGGTGCGTCGAGCAGGGCGAAAAGTTCGCGCTTGGCGGTATGGTCCGGGCAGGCCGGGTAGCCGGGGGCCGGGCGGATGCCCTTGTATTGCTCGCCGACCAGCGCCTCGTTGTCGAGCGCCTCGTCGGCGGCGTAGCCCCAGTAGTGAGTGCGTACTCGCAGATGCAGCCACTCGGCGGCGGCCTCGGCGAGGCGATCGGCGAGGGACTTGAGCATGATCGCCGAGTAGTCGTCGTGGGCCGCCTCGAATTCGGCGACCCGGGTTTCGATGCCATGGCCGGCGGTGACGGCGAAGGCGCCGACGTAGTCGCGTTCGCCGACATAGTCGGCCAAAGCGAGATTGAAACGACCCGGCGGTTGCTTGTGTTGCTGGCGCAGGCCCACCCAGCGGGTGAGCTCGGTTGTGCAGTCGTCGTCGCGGTAGATGACGATGTCTTCGTTCGCGCCGCGCGCCGGGTAAAGGCCGAAGACGGCTCTGGCGGTCAACCAGTTTTCCGCGACGATTTTCGCCAGCATGGCTTTGGCGTCGTCGAACAACTGGCGGGCGGTTTCGCCGACCGTTTCGTTTTCCAGGATGGCCGGGTAACGGCCGGCCAGATCCCAGCTCTGGAAGAAAGGTGTCCAGTCGATGAAAAGGGCAAGGTCTTCCAGTTCCAGATCGATGGCCTGCAGGCCGAGCTGGTTGGGGATGGTCGGCGCGTACGGCTCGTTCCACGTGAAACGATTGGCCCGGGCTTCTTCCAGCGTCACCAGCGTGGCCCCCTTGCGGCCGGCGTGCTCGGCGCGGACGGCTTCGTACTCGGCAACGATCTCAGCCATGTAGGCATCGCGATTGTCATTCGACAGTAGCTTGGTGGCGACGCCGACGGCGCGCGATGCATCCGGAACATAGATTACAGCGCTGTCCGTATTGGGGGCGATCTTGATCGCGGTATGGGCGCGGCTGGTCGTCGCGCCGCCGATGAGCAGCGGTTGCGTCATCTTCAGGCGCTGCATTTCGCTGGCAACGTGGGCCATTTCCTCGAGCGATGGCGTGATCAGGCCGGACAGGCCGATGATATCGACGCGGTGTTCGAGCGCCGCCTTCAGGATGTTGTCGCAACTGACCATGACGCCGAGGTCGACCACGTCGTAGCCATTGCAGCCGAGGACGACGCCGACGATGTTCTTGCCGATGTCGTGCACATCGCCCTTGACCGTCGCCATCAGGATCTTGCCCTTGCTGCCCAGGCCAGTACGGGTCTTTTCCGCTTCGATGTAGGGCAGCAGGTGGGCGACCGCCTGTTTCATGACCCGGGCCGATTTGACCACCCGGTCAAGGTCATCGAAGGCCCGCTGATGGAAGGCATGAACGTGGTCGGCGACCTGTTCGGCGCCGGCAAGATGTTCCTGCCGCAAGTGGTGAAATCTGCGCGCGTGATGAAACAAGCGGTAGCGCAT
>JBFZCS010000284.1:0-4157 GCA_041307825.1 Azonexaceae bacterium | reverse complement strand
AGAAACGAAGGGCGTCAGCAACAGTTCCGGCTCGGAAAGGTACATTTCGCCGAACCAGCGCAGCATGGGCACCGAGAACATCGGGTCGCTCGCCTCGTTGAGCGTCGCGCTGCGGCCGCTCAGCGAAAAATCGGTCGCCGGCGACAACAACACCGCCGCTGCGGGCAGCGGAAGCCCCTCGTCACGGGCACGCATCAGGGTCACGAGCGACAGGTTGCCGCCGGCCGAGTCGCCGCAGATCACGACATTTCTGGCTGGCACACCGTGATTTAGCAGCCAGCGATAGGCGGCGAGGCAGTCGTCGGCAGCCGCCGGATAGGGATGCTCGGGCGCCAGCCGATAGACAGGCATCAGGGCGCGGGCGCCGGATTGCCGGCACCAGCGGGCAATCAGCGCCGACTGGATGCGGGGCATGCGAAAACAGAAGGCGCCCCCGTGCAGGTAGAGAAATACGCGATCGAGCCGGCTCTGCGGAACCTCAAGCCACTCCGCCCGCCCCTCGTCGAAGGACTGCCGGGAGATCCGGACATCGTCCGCGAGCTGTCCGAGGTTATGGTCGACCAGCGCGATACGCTTGCGCATGTCGTGAATCGCATCGTTCGTGATCGCCAGGCGCTTGAACGAGAAGCGCAGCAGGTTGTCGATGATGAACTGCGCCGACTCCCTGCCCATGTGCGGAATCACGCGATAGTACGGCGGCGCTGTAATCCTGGCGACGAATTCCGAATCCATCAATCTCTCCCTGATCCCCGAGAAGCGCCGGAAACGCTCCCCGGGTACGCGCCGACGTGGCCCACCGGCGCGCGCCTCAAATTATTTTCCCGTGCGTTCCGGCGTGGCGCCCGTTTCCTTGGCTGCCCGCTTTTTCGCCGGCGCTTTTGCCGGGATCTTTTTGCGGGCAGGCTTTTCCGCCGCCGGCTTTTCCGCGTTCTCCCGCGGCGCCACGACCGTTCGCCGCGTCCGCTTGGCGGCAGGCCTGACCTCCGCCGGTGACGCCTTCCTGCCGACGGCAGCGGCAACCAGTTCGGCGAAGCTCTCGGTAAGGCATTTCACGAACAGCGCGGGGTCGGGCAACATCTTGCGGCAGGAAACGAAGCACACCCACAAGGTCCCGTTGTAGCTCAATCCGGTCAGGTTGAGGCCGATGCCGTCGATGATGATCGAGAGCGGCATGAACATCTGCAATTTCGCACCCGCCATGTACAAGGGATGGTCCGGACCGCGCACGTTCGAAACGGTGACATTCACCAGGGGCACCAGCGCGCTGCGCGTGACCTGCTCGACCACGACGGCCGGCAATACGTCGACCAGCCTGGCCGGCAAATCCTTGCCCAGCGCGGCAGCAACCGATTTGCCCCGGTTGGCGGCCCGATGCACGGCGTGCAGCCGCGCGAGCGGGTCATCGATGTCCGTGCCGAGCGGCACGGCCGCCACCCCGACCTGGTTGCCGGCATCCCGCCCCGCGTGCTCATCCCGGCGGGTGCTCAGCGGCATCATGGCGTTCAGGCTGATCGCGGGCAATTCACCCTTCACGGCGAGATATTTCCGCAGCGCGCCGCCAGTCGCCGCCAGGAAGATGTCATTGATCGTCACCGCCTCGACGTGCTGACGAATCTTCTTGCAGTCAGCAAGGGAATAGCCGACCGAGTCGACCACGCGGTGCGCTGAAATCCTGCCGGCGAAGCGGGTACGCGGCGGCAGGTGCAATGTCTTGTCATAAGCCCTGGCGATTCCCGCGGCCACCTCCGCCATGCCAAGACGCCCGGCGAGAAAGCTCCAGCCGAGATCCAGCACCTTCCCGCTGGAAACGACATCGACCCCGGCCAGTGCCGCCCGTTTGCCAAAGCCGGCAACGAGCCGCGATCCGTCAAGCAATTGCCGGGCACGGTGAGCGACGGCGCGGGCGCACAATTCCACGCCCGTCGGAGCGCGGTCGGTGATGATCGCCAGCCGGTCCTCACCCTCCTCGCGATCGGTGTCCGGCGTTGTGGACAGCGAATGGATGGCGCGGAGGATTTCGACCCCTGCTTCGCCGTCGACCGCGGCATGGTGGAACTTGATGTACAGCGCGAAGCTGCCCGGGGCGATACCGGGAATATTGTCCAGCCCCTCGATGATGTAGGCCTCCCACAGCGGCTTGGTCTTGTCCAGGGAGCGCGAGTGCAGGCGCGCGACCTGTATCATCAGTTGCCGCCAGTCACCGGGCTGCGGCAAGGCGATATGGCGGACGTGGTATTCGATGTCGACGTCGTTGTCGTCGACCCAGTAGGGGCGATCGAGTCCCCAGGGCGCCTCGGCCAGCCGCCGCCGGAAGACCTTGATCTGCTTCATCCGGCCTTCGAAGAAATCGAGTACCGACTTGAAGCGCAGCGCGCCGCCGGGCGCGGTCGACGGGTCATAGATGCCGAGCGCCGCCACCTGCATCAGCTGGTTTCCGTGATCCATTTCAAGAAACAGGCTGTCGATACCGGAGAGGTGTTTCATCATTGTTCCCTAAAACAAGATTACGCCGACGACAGCGGTACCAGCGCAGCGATCAAGGCTATGCATTCCGGTAAGGCGTCTTGGCGGACAGCCGCGCCCGAACCGGATGGTGCGGTGCCGTGCCCGGATCCGGCTGGCTCGCCGCCGCCGCTGACAGGCGCCGCTTGCCGGCACGCGGCTTGACAGCCGCGTCCGCAGTGATCCGGTTGCCCGATTCCTCGCGATCGACTTCGGCCACCAGGGAATCGAAGCTCTGATTCAGGCAACTCGCGAAGACTTCGGGATCCGGCATCATCTTGCGGCAGGAAACGACGGTCGCCCAAAGGTTTCCGCAATAACTGAAGCTGGTGATGTTGAGCCCGACGCCGTTCTTTACCACGCCGATCGGGTAAAACCGGTTCAACTGCGCCCCGGCAAGATACAAGGGAACGTCAGGTCCGCGCACCGTCGACACGACGATGTTCAGATAGTCGCCCAGCAGGCTGTCCACCACCGCCGAGGTGATGCGGGTCGGCAGTTCGTCGGCCAGCTGGCGCAGCAGATCGTGGCCGATCACGTCGGCGGTCTGGCGGGTATCCTCTGCCGACTGCCGGATGGCGCGCAGACGCGCCAGCCCGGATTCGCTCTCGACATGCAAGGGCACGCGATGCTGGTTCACCTTGTTGCCGCGATCGCTGCCCGGCAGGATGTCCTGATGCGATGCCGGTACCGCGGCCGCCAGCCCGGCCGGCAGCGGATCGCCGCATTCCTGCAGGTAGCGGCGCAGCGCCCCGCCGACAATCGCCATGAAGACGTCGTTGGTCGTCGCGCCGCTGACCCACTTGCGGACACGCTGCACCTTCGCCATATCGAAACCAACACCTTCGACGATGCGGCGCGACGATACCGACCCGGCAAAACGCGTCCTGACCGGTTCCTTCGGCCAGGCCAGTTGCTCCAGCAGGCGCTCACGCAAGCTCCCGCCGGCCGCCCGGTTGTAAAGCACCTTGCCGGCCAGCGAGGAAATCTTCAGCGTTGCCGCCGAAACGGTATGCCACAGGCGAACGACTCTAGGCACCACGTTACCTGCCGTGCGCGCATACAATTCGACCGCAGTCGGTATGGCATCGGCAAGGATCGGCCTCCGCGATACGTGACTATGCTCCGGCATCGAAATCAGCGAATGCAACGCCCGCAGGATTTGCGCGCTCGCCTCGCCATCGACCTCGGCGCGGTGGAACTTGATGTAGATCGCGAAGCTGCCCGGCTTGACGCCGGCGACGTTGTCGATCCCCTCGATGACATAGGCCTGCCAAAGCGGCTTGTTGCGATCCAGAACCAGGGAATGCAGGCGCGCGACCTGAATACAGAGATGGCGCCAGTCGCCCGGCTTGGGGAGCGCAATGTGGCGGATATGGTATTCGAGGTCGACTTCCGCTTCGTCGATCCAGTAGGCGCGGTCAAGATCGAACGGCACGCGAACCAGGCGGCGGCGCAGTACCGGCGCGACATCCAGCCGTTCGCGAATGTGCGCCATGATGTCACGCAACCTGACCTTGCCACCCGGCGACGTGCTTGGATCGTAAACCCCCAGTACGGCAACGTGCATGCACTGGTTGGGCCGCTCCATGGCAAAGAAGAGTTCGTCCAGACCGCCAAGTTGTTTCATGGTTAGCTCAGAAATTGGGTGAATT
>JBFZCS010000283.1:0-4462 GCA_041307825.1 Azonexaceae bacterium | reverse complement strand
GATGCGCAGCTCGATCTGCGAGTAGTCGGCGGAGACGATGCTGCAATCCCCGGGCGCGATGAAGGCGGTGCGGATGCGCCGGCCTTCCTCGGTGCGTACCGGAATGTTCTGCAGGTTGGGGTCGCTCGAGGCGAGTCGCCCCGTCACCACGGAGGCCTGGGAGAAGTGAGTATGCACTCTGCCGGTTTCCGGGTTGATCATGCGCGGCAGCTTGTCGGTGTAGGTGCCCTTGAGTTTGGCCAGGCTGCGGTGTTCGAGCAGCAGCTTGGGAAGCGGGTAGTCGAGCGCCAGTTCGGAGAGCACTTCCTCATCGGTCGACGGGCCGCCGGAGGCGGTTTTCTTTTTGACCGGCAGGCCGAGTTTGCCAAACAGGATGTCGCCGAGCTGCTTGGGTGAAGCCAGATTGAAGGGCTGGCCAGCGAGTTCGTAAGCCTGGGTTTCCAGCGCCATGATCTTCTGGCCGATCTCGTGGCTCTGGCGCGTCAGCGTCGCGGCATCGATCAGGATGCCCGTGCGTTCCATCTGCCAGATCACTTGGCGGACCGGCATTTCGAGATCGTGGTAGATGTGGCTCAGACCGCTTTCCGCGGCAAATTGCGGGTGTAGTGCCTGATGGACGCGCAGCGTGACGTTGGCATCCTCGGCGGCGTAGATGGCGGCGCGCTCGATATCGACCTGGTCGAAGCCGATCTGCTTGGCGCCCTTGCCGCACAGGTCTTCGTAGGCGATGGTGGCCAGTCCGAGGTGACGGGTGCACAGCTGGCCGAGATCGTGGCCCTTGTCGGACTCGATCACGTAGGACTGGAGCATGGTGTCGTGGGCGACACCAGACAGCGCGATGCCGTGATTGGCGAAAACATGCTGGTCGTACTTGGCGTTTTGCAGCACTTTTTTCCGGTCGACCGCGGAAAGCCAGGGTTTCAGTCGCGCCAGCACTTCGTCGCGCGGCAACTGGTCGGGGGCGCCGGGAGCAGTATGGGCGAGCGGGATATAGCAGGCTTCGCCGACTTTTACCGAGAGCGAAATGCCGACGATGCGTGCGGCAAAGGAGTCGAGGCTGGTCGTTTCCGTATCGAGCGCAGTCAGTTCGGCAGCTTCGATTCTGGCCAGCCAGGCATCGAATTGCTGCCAGGTCAGCACGGTTTCGTAGCTGACGGGGATCACTCCGGGCGGTGTCGCGGCTATCGGTGCGGCTTCACTTGTTCCGGGACCACTGGCAGGGGCATCCAGATCTTTCAGCCAGGTGCGGAATTCGTAACGGGTGTAGAGATCGCGCAGGGTTTCGGTATCGCGATCGGTTGCGGTCAACGCACCGGGCGCGGGCAAATTCGCCAGATCGCAGGCGACCGTGACCAGCTTCCTGCCGAGCGGCAGGAAGCCGAGGTGGTCGCGCAGGTTCTGGCCGACGACGCCGCCGATTTCGCCGGCGTGGGCGATGATGCCGTCGAGCGAGCCGTATTGCTCAAGCCATTTGACAGCGGTCTTGGGGCCGCATTTCTGGACCCCGGGGACGCCGTCGACGGGATCGCCGACCAGGGTCAGGTAATCGACGATCCTGCCCGGTGGCACGCCGAACTTGGCCGCGACGCCAGCCTCGTCGAGCAGTTCGTTGCTCATGGTGTTGTACCAGCGCACCTTCGGCCCGACCAGTTGGGTGAGGTCCTTGTCGCCGGTGGAAATCAGGGTATCCAGGCCGTCGACCGCGGCAGTCGTGGCCAGCGTGCCGATCACGTCGTCGGCCTCGACGCCGTCGACCATCAGCAGCGGCCAGCCGGCAGCCCGGATCGCGGCGTGGATGGGGTCGATCTGGCGGACCAGATCGTCCGGCATCGGCGGCCGGTGCGCCTTGTATTCCGGATACCAGTCGTCGCGGAAGGTCTTGCCCTTGGCGTCGAAGACGACGGCCTTGTAGTCTGCCTTGTAGTCGCTTTCCAGACGACGTAGCATGTTCAGTACGCCGTAGAGCGCGCCGGTCGGCTCGCCGGCCTTGTTGCGCAAGTCGGGCATGGCGTGGAAAGCGCGGTAAAGGTAGGACGAGCCGTCCACCAACAACAAGAGAGGCATGAGCAGTGACGGAAAGCGAAAAACTGGTGATGGGCGTGGAGTCCGAGGCGCTGCTGCAATCGGCTTCGGCCCGGGAATCGTGGCGAATTTTCGGCATTATGTCAGAGTTCGTCGAAGCGACGGAGCGTCTGGCGGCGATCAAGCCGGCAGTCACCATGTTCGGCAGTGCGCGCGTCGCGCCCGGCTCGCCGTATTACGATCTCGCCGAGAGGACGGCGCGCCTGCTCTCCGATTCCGGCTTCTCGGTCATTTCCGGCGGCGGTCCCGGCATCATGGAAGCGGCCAACAAGGGCGCCTATTTCGGCAAGTCGCCTTCGGTCGGCCTCAATATCCAGTTGCAGCACGAGCAGCAGACCAATCCCTACCAGGACATTTCGCAGACCTTCCGCCACTTCTTCGCGCGCAAGTACATGTTCGTCCGCTTTGCCAGTGCCTATGTCGTCCTGCCCGGCGGTTTCGGCACCCTCGATGAGCTGATGGAAGCGCTGACGCTCATCCAGACCGGCAAGGCGCGCAAGATTCCACTGATTCTCGTGTGTTCGGCTTTCTGGCAGGGAATGTTCGACTGGTTCACGGCGCGGCTGGTCGAGGAGAAAATGGTCGATCCGGAAGACATCGAACTGATCCAGCTGATCGACCAGCCGGAGCAGGTCGTCGAGGCGATTTTCAAACACTACGAGGCACGCCCGTTCGGTCCCCTGCCCGGCGAGCGTGAGTTGATGCTCAACCTGTAATAGAATCGGGGGCAGTTTTCCAAGGATTTTTTCATGCGCCAATTTCTTCCCGTCCTCCTGCTCGCCACCCTCCCGGCGTGGGCCCAGCAAGGCAACCAGCCGCTACTCGCCGTTCCGCCGCCGCCGCCGGACATGGAAGCCTTCGATGCGGCGCTCGAGCCGCAGGTCACCATCGTCACAACCGATACCGAAACCCGCGAGGAGTTTCGCCAGAACGGCCGGCTCTACATGGTCAAGGTGACCCCGGCCATAGGTCCCGAATACTATCTGGTCGATCACCAGCGCGACGGCAATTTCGTCCAGCAGGCCGGCCCCGGCCCTGGTGCTGCAGTAGCGCCGGCCATGTGGAGAATCTTCAGCTGGTAGCCGCTTGTCAGTCTATACGACGGTTGACTTCGAGCAGTTAGCGGTCTGGCTCGAACCGCTCGGTTTGCCGGTGCCGAGCGAGTTGTCCGGCATTGCCGCCGGCATGCAGAACTCCAATTATTTCGTGGCGGCCGGCGGTCGGCGCTGGGTTTTGACGATCTTCGAGCACCTGACGCCGCGCGAACTCGCGTTTTTTCTGGCCCTGCAAGACCATTTGGCGGTACGCGACGTGCCCTGTCCGCGTCCGCTGGCAACCGCCGGCGGGCACTTCTGGCGTTTTCTTGCCGGCAAGCCGGCGGCGCTGTTCAATTGTCTGCCCGGCGCGTGCATCGAGGCGCCGTCCCCGGCGCATTGCCGGACGCTGGGCGAGATGCTGGCGCGCCTACATCTGGCCGGCGCCGATTTTCCGTCGCCCTTGCCCAATCCCTGCGGCCAAGCCTGGCGCGAGTCCACCGGGCGCGCCCTGGCGCCGCTGCTGTCCGCCGACGAGCGCGGTCGACTGCTCGCCGAACTCGATTTCCAGGCGGCGCAGGATTATTCAGGCCTGCCGCGCGGCATCATCCATGCCGACCTGTTTCGCGACAATGTCCTGTGGCAGGCCGAGGGACAGCTTTCCGGCGTGCTCGACTTCTATTTTGCCGGCACCGACAGCCTTCTTTTCGACCTGGCGGTGGTCGCCAACGACTGGTGTGCCGATGACGGGCACCTCGCAGCGCTGCTCGCCGGCTACAGCTCATTGCGCGCGCTGACGCCGGCCGAAACGGCTGCCTGGCCGGCGATGCGCCGGGCGGCAGCCCTGCGTTTCTGGCTGCTGCGCCTCGAAGTGCGGCACCACCCGCGCGCCGGGTCTGTGGTAACGATCAAGGATCCCGACCATTTCGGTCGACTTTTGCAGCGTCTTTGCCTTGCCCCGGAAGGTTTGCCCCGTTAGCATCACGCCATGAACGAAAGTACCCAATTTCCCATGGTCAAGGTGACCTTTCGCGGCGACTCCCGCGAGGTCGATCCCGCCGCGTGTTTCCAGTGGTTCCTCACGGGCTGGACGATGTTCATCGCCAACCCCGGAGTCTGGATCGGCAGTACGGTGTTGCTGATGGTGATGCTCCTGGCGATCGCGATCGTTCCGGTATTCGGACAGATTGCTGTCAATCTGCTGCTGCCCGTTTTCGCTGGCGGGCTGGTGCTCATGAGCCGCCGTCAGGCCGTCGGCGAGCAGGCCGAGATCGCCGACCTGTTCGCCGGCTTCCGCCACAACGCCGGCGGGCTTGTGATGGTCGGCTTGTTCTACACGGTGGGCA
>JBFZCS010000282.1:0-14390 GCA_041307825.1 Azonexaceae bacterium | reverse complement strand
CGACCGCGGCACCCTCGCCGCCCTTGTTCAACTGCTCCTTGAGCTTTTCAGCCTTGACCGCGATTCGCTGAAGCTGGAAATCACCGGCCGTGCCGATCCGGAAACCGACAAGGAAGGGATCAAGCGGGTGGCCATCGAGCGCGCGGTCAAGGCTGAAAAGCTCAAGGAGCAGTTGAACAAGGGCGGCGAGGGTGCCGCGGTCGATACGATCGAGGTTTCGGCGGCCGAATACCCCGTCTATCTGCAGCGGGCCTACAAGGAAGCCAAGTTTCCCAAGCCGCGCAACCTGATCGGCATGCAGAAGGAGCTGCCGGTCGAGGAAATGGAAAAACTGATGCTGACCAATCTGCCGGCGACTGGCGACGATGTGCAGCAACTGGCACTGCGCCGTGCGGAAAACGTCCAGAGCTGGCTGATCGATGAAGGCAAGGTTCCGCCGGAGCGCATCTTCCTGGTCGAGCCAAAAACCGAGGCCGGCGAAAAAGGCAAGGGCAGCCGCGTCGATTTCTCGCTGAGGTAGCGGATGAGCGAAATGTTCGCAATTGCCCTGCTGGCCGGGATCATCATCGTCATCCTGTTGCAGGGGCTCGCGTTGTGGCGCGGCAATCGCGATACGGAGGGGGAGATGCGCCTGCGCAGTCTGCAGGAGGCGCAGGAAAAAGGACTCGAACGGCTGGAGCGCGAGTTGCGCGAGGAACTGGCGCGCGGCCGGCGCGAGGATGCCGAGGAGGCTTTCCGCGACCGCGAGGAGCGGGCGCAATCGGCAACGCTGCTCAGCCAGGCGGTGACGACCCAGGTCGGCCAGTTCGGTAGCGCGCAGTCCGAGCGACTTGAGGTCTTTGCCCGCGAACTGAATCGCTTTTCACTGGGCCTCGATGAACGCTTCGAGCGCCTGAAAGCGACCGTCGAAAGTCGGTTGACCGCAATCCAGGCCGACAACGCCGGCAAGCTCGAGGAGATGCGCCGCACCGTCGACGAAAAGCTCCACGCCACGCTCGAGCAGCGCCTTGGCGAGTCGTTCAAGCTGGTCAGCGAGCGTCTCGAACAGGTGCATCGCGGTCTTGGCGAAATGCAGACGCTGGCGGCTGGCGTCGGCGACCTCAAGCGCGTCCTGACCAATGTCAAGACGCGCGGTACATGGGGCGAGGTACAGCTTTCAGCGCTGCTCGAGCAATTGCTGACGGCCGACCAGTTCGCGGCGAATGTCGCGACGCGTCCGGACAGCGGCGAGCGCGTCGATTTCGCTATCCGACTGCCGGGCAAGGGCGATGGCGCGGTGGTCTGGCTACCGATCGACGCCAAGTTCCCGATCGAGGATTACCAGCGCCTGATCGATGCCCAGGAGCGCGGCGAGGCGGCGCTGGTCGAGGAGGCGAGCAAGGCGATCGAGGTTCGCCTCAAGGCCGAGGCGCGCAGCATTCGCGACAAGTACGTGGCGCCGCCGCACACCACCGATTTTGCCTTGCTCTATCTGCCGACCGAAGGCTTGTATGCGGAAGCCCTGCGCCGCCCGGGGCTGGCCGATACCCTGCAGCGCGATTTCCGGGTCAGCCTTACCGGTCCGACGACGCTGGCGGCGCTGCTCAACAGCCTGCAGATGGGTTTCCGGACGCTGGCCATCGAACAGCGCTCGGCCGAGGTCTGGGCGGTGCTCGGGGCGGTCAAGACGGAGTTCGGCAAGTTCGGCGAGGCGTTGGCGCATACCCGGAAGAAACTTGATGAGGCGAGCAACAGCATCAGCAAGGCCGAAACGCGGACGCGCCAGTTATCGCGCCGGTTGCGCGAGGTCGAGGCATTGCCGGCCGGCGAGTCCGAGCAACTGATCGGCGTGGCGGAATTCGATGGCGAAGACGACTGAACTGGAGTCCGCGTACCGGGCGACGACCTACCGCGTATTCCTGCCCGGCGGGGGCTGTGATCTGCGTCTCGGGGTCGCGTCGGAAACGCTGCGCTGCTGGCTCGAGACAGCGGGGGCCGAGCGCTTTGCCATCCTGACAGCGCACAATCCGGGATCGGGGGCGGTCGATACCGAGGAAAATGTGCTGCGTCAGGCACAACTGGAATGCGCGCTGCTCGAACTCGGCTACGAGCCCTATGCCGGCGAGAATGTGGCCGATGACGACACCTGGCCAGCCGAGGAAAGCTGCTTTGTTCACGGTATTTCAGTGGCCGAGGCGCTGGCGCTCGGCGAGCGCTATGGGCAGAACGCCATCATCTGTGGCGGCGCGGACGGCAAGGCCGAACTGGTCTGGGTCGGCGAGCCGCCAAACGCCTAGGCGGCTTGCGCGATCGCTGTTACCAGAGGTGCCACCAGCGCTTCCTGGATTCCAGGCCTTCTGTGTAGAGCTTGCTGTCCGGGAAGTTTTTGCGCATGACGCGATCGGCATCTTCGTGCAGGTCGGTCATGCCCAGCTTTTCGTAGGCGAGGACCAGGATGTACATCGCTTCCTCGGTGGCCGGCGCGGTCGGGTAGGTCTTGATCTCGTACTGCGCACGGTTGGCCGCCGCGACGTAGGCGCCGCGATTCAGGTAATAGCGCGCGACATGAACCTCGTGCGAGGCCAATGCGTTGACCAGATAGTTCATGCGCTGGATAGCGTCCGGCGTGTATTTGCTGTCGGGGAAGCGTGTCGCCAGCTCACGGAAGGCGTCGAACGAGGCGCGTGCCGCCTTGGGGTCGCGCTCGGTCGGGTCTTGCGTGCTGACGTAGCCGGCCCAACCGAGATCCTCGTTGAAGTTGACCAGGCCTTTCAGGTAGAAGGCGTAATCGACGGTCGGATGATTCGGGTGGAGCTTGATGAAACGGTCGGCGGCGGCGATTGCCGAACCGGCCTCGCCGGCCTTCCAGTACACGTAGCCCAGTTCGAGCTGGGCCTGCTGGGCATGGCGCCCGTAAGGATAGCGGGCTTCGAGTTTCTCGTAATACTTGGCGGCCTTGTCCCAGGCGCCGTCCGATTGCGCTGCCCGCGCTTCGTCATAGATCTTGTTCGCCGACCAGCCGGCTGTTTCGTCCTTGCTGTCCGTAAGCAGGCCGCAGCCGGTCACCAGGAGCGCGATCGAAAGCGCCGCCAGAAGGCGGAAGACGGGGGGAAATGCGGCTACACTTCGCATCATGAACAATCCTTTGGAAGACCGCGCGGATTATAGCCGAACTCGGTCGAATCGAGTTTGCGTTCCGGATCGCTCCGCCGGACGGCGCCTCGATCAGATCCTTGCCGAACTATGGCCGCAGCATTCGCGCAATCGTCTGCAGACCTGGGTGCGCGAGGGCAGGGTGCTGGTCGATGAACGTCCCGAAAGCGAACCCAAGCGCAAACTGCTGGGCGGCGAGATGCTGGTCCTGAATGAGCCCGAGGGCATTCGCGAACTGGCTGAACAGCCTGAAGACATCCCGCTTGACATCGTCTTCGAGGACGAGGAGTTGCTGGTAATCGACAAGCCGCCCGGCCTGGTGGTGCATCCGGGAAGCGGCAACTGGAGCGGCACGCTGATGAATGCGCTGCTTCACCACGTACCCGGAATTGCCGAAGTGCCGCGCGCCGGGATCGTGCACCGGCTGGACAAGGACACCAGCGGGCTCCTCGTGGTGGCCAAGACGCTCGAGGCGCAGACCGATCTGGTGCGCCAGTTGCAGGCGCGGACCGTCAGGCGCCAGTATCTGGCGGTTGTCTCGGGCATTGTGGCGCGCAACGGAACAGTCGAGGCACCGATCGGCCGTCACCCGGTGCATCGGGTCAAGATGGCGGTGGTCCCGGAAACGCTCGGCGGCAAGCCGGCGGTCACCCATTTCCGGGTGCTCGAAGAATATGCGCACAGTACGCTGCTTGAATGCGCGCTGGAAACCGGGCGCACCCATCAGATTCGGGTTCACATGGCATCGATCAAGCATCCGCTGGTCGGCGATCCGGTGTATGGCAAGGTCGATCCCCGGGTGCCGCCGTTTCACCGGCAGGCCCTGCATGCCACCCGCCTCGGGCTGGTTCATCCGCTGACGCGGCGGCTTCAGCAATGGGAGGCGCCGCCGCCGGCGGACATGCTGATGTTGCTGGAAACGCTGCGCGGTGAATGAGGCTTACGTTCCGGACTGGGAAATTCCGGCCAACGTCCGGGCCTTGCAGACGACGCGCATTGGCGGCGTCAGTCGCGCCCCGTGGGACGGTTTCAATCTCGGCGATCACGTTGGTGACGCTCCGGATGCCGTCGCGGCGAATCGGGCGCTGCTGCGCGCCAAGTTGCCGGGCGACCCGTTCTGGTTGAAGCAGGTGCACGGGACTGTTGCGGTCGACGTCGATAAATGGCCGGAAATCAACCAGGGAGATGCGGCGTACGCGCGGCAGCCGGGCAAAATCTGCGCGGTGATGACCGCGGATTGCCTGCCGGTTCTCTTCTGCGATCGTCAGGGCGCGGTGGTTGCCGCCGCGCATGCCGGCTGGCGCGGCTTGCTGGCGGGGGTGCTGGAGAGCGCCGTCGGCGCCATGCAGGTTGTCCCCGGGAATATCCTGGCCTGGCTCGGGCCGGCAATCGGGCCGGCGTGCTTCGAGGTCGGCCGCGAGGTTCGTGATGCCTTCGTCGCCGGCGATCCGGCGGCAAAGGTTGCCTTCAAGTCGTGCGCCAATGAAGGCAAATGGTTGTGCGATATCTACCTGCTGGCGAGGCAGCGTTTGCAACGCATCGGAATCACGGCGATCAGCGGCGGCGAAGCGTGCACTGTCAGGGAAGGCGACCGTTTCTTTTCCTATCGCCGCGATGGCGTGACCGGGCGCATGGCCAGCCTGATCTGGCTGGAGCGCGCCGCATAGGGCGTATAATCCGCGTCTTCCCTCAGATTCGGTTGTGCCCGTGAGTACCCTTACCTGGATCATCGCCGTTGCGCTGGCTGGTGGCATCTTGAGCGTGACCATCGCGGCGGCGCTGACTGTCGCGGTCGGGACGCACCGCGTCAATGTACTGATTTCCTACGCGATCGGCGCGCTGCTCGGGGCCGCCTTCCTGGAAATCCTGCCGCACGCGCTCGAGCACGGCGATCCGCACCGCATGGCAGCGACGGTTCTGTTCGGCATCCTGGCCTTCTTCCTGCTGGAAAAGCTGGTGCTGTGGCGCCATTGCCATCACGACCATTGCGAAGCGCACGACGCGCAGGCGCTGGCCCACGATCACGGGCGTTCCGGCCTGCTGATTCTGGTCGGCGACACCTTCCACAACTTCGTTGACGGAATTCTCATCGCGGCGGCCTTCCTGGAAAGCACGGAACTCGGGATCGTTACCGCGCTTGCCATCATCGCCCACGAAATTCCGCAGGAAGTCGGCGACTACCTGATTCTGCTGCACTCGGGCTATAGCCGTGCCCGGGCGCTGGCTTTCAACCTGCTTTCGAGCCTGGCGACGCTGGTCGGCGCGCTGCTTGCCTATTCTGCATTGTCCCGACTTACCGAGTGGATTCCTACGCTGCTTGGTCTTGGCGCAGCGAGCATGATCTATATCGCCGTGGCCGACCTGATTCCCGGCTTGCACAAGCGAACCGAGCTCAAGGCCACGGTGCAGCAGATGCTACTGATCGGGCTTGGCGTCCTCTCGATCGTCGTCGTTCGCGCGCTGGGCGGCGAGTAACTCGCGGTAACGCTGGCGCTGCCGGCGCGCCCGGCTGCCGCCGAGCCACAGCAGCAGTCCGCAGGGCAGCAGTCCGTAGAACAGGAAAGAAGCGATGCCGGCGACGACGGACGTTTCGTTGAGCGCAACGAGGACGGTCACGTAAAGCCAGCCGATGGCGATGATATACATCGCATAATTATGCATGCAAATCCATTGACAGCGCTCTGGCGCGTATGGAGAATCCAAAGGCTCAACCCCGATTCACAAACAGAAAAGAGACTGACCATGACGCAGCATGGATCTGACGACAAGGATGCTTTCATGGCTACGACCATGCAGTTCATGCAGGCTGGCCAGAACATGGCGCAGCAGTTCATGGATTTCATCGGCAAGGCCGGTAATCCGTCCGGAACCGTGCCGCCGGCCGCCGACCCGCAGGCGCTGACCGCGTTGCAAAAGCTGTATACCGATCAGCAGATGTCGCTCTGGCAGTCGGTACTGGCCAGGCAGCAGGGCAGCGAGGAAAACTTCAAGATCGCCGCCGAGCCCGGCGATCGCCGTTTCTCGGCGCCCGAATGGCGCGCCAGCCCGGTCTACGATTACCTGCATCAGGCGTACCTGCTGAACACGAAATTTACCAGGGATCTGGTCGAACTGATCCCGGCGACCGACGACAAGGCGCGCAATCGCATGCGCTTTTTCGCGCGCCAGATCGCGGATGCGATGGCGCCGTCGAACTATGCCGCAACCAATCCGGAATTCATCAAGCTGGCGCTCGAAACCAAGGGCCAAAGCATTTCCGACGGCATCAACAACCTGATCCGCGATTTCGAAAAGGGCCGCATCTCGATGACCGACGAATCGGTCTTCGAGGTCGGTCGCAATATCGCGACCTCCGAAGGCGCAGTGGTTTTCGAAAACGAACTGATGCAACTGGTCCAGTATGCGCCGCTGACTCCCAAGGTCGGGACGCGGCCGCTGGTGGTCGTACCGCCATGCATCAACAAGTTCTACATCATGGACCTGCAGCCGGACAATTCGCTGATCCGCTTCATGGTCGAGCAGGGCAACACGGTATTCCTGGTTTCCTGGCGCAATCCGACCGAAGCCCATGGCCACCTGACCTGGGAAGACTATCTGGAGCATGGTCCGATTGCCGCGCTGCATGTCGCCCAGGAAATCTGCAAGGTCAAACAGGTCAACGCGCTCGGTTTCTGCGTCGGCGGGACCATCCTGACTTCGGCGCTGGCCGTGCTCAAGGGGCGCGGCGAGGATATCGTCGCCTCGTTGACGCTGCTGACGACGCTGCTCGATTTCACCGATACCGGCGAGATCGGTCTCTTCATCGACGACAACGGCCTGCTGGCGCGCGAGTCGACGATCGGCAAGGGCGGCCTGCTGCCGGCGCGCGACCTGCAGACCACCTTTTCCTTCCTGCGCGCCAACGATCTGGTCTGGAACTACGTCGCCGGCAACTATCTGAAGGGACAAAAGCCGCAAGCCTTCGACCTTCTGTACTGGAATTCCGATTCGACCAACCTGCCGGGGCCGTTCGCCTGCTGGTACATGCGCAACCTTTATCACGACAACAGCCTGCGGGTGCCGGGCAAGCTCGAGATGTGCGGGCAGCGCATCGATCTCGGGGCGCTGGAGATGCCGGTCTATGTGCTGGCGACCCGCGAGGACCATATCGTTCCCTGGCAGTCGGCTTATCAGACGACGCGAATTCTTGGCGGCAAAGTGCGTTTCGTGCTCGGCGCGTCCGGTCATATCGCCGGGGTCATCAACCCTGCCCGCAAGAACAAGCGCAGCTACTGGACCAACGACGACGTGAAAATCGATGCCGACGGCTGGTTGACCGCAGCAGAGGAGAAAAGCGGCAGCTGGTGGCCGGACTGGGCGGAGTGGCTGAAGCCGCTGGCCGGCAAGCTGCAAGCACCGCGTAAGTTAGGTAATGCAAAATATTCCCCGATTGAGCCGGCGCCCGGGCGCTACGTCAAGGAACGTGTTGTTTAATTGTAAGTATCAACATTAGAAAGGAAAGATGATGACGAAACGTGTTGCTCTCGTTACCGGTGCCATGGGGGGTCTTGGTACCGCGATTTGCCAGGAACTGGCCAAGGCAGGTCACAAGGTGGTTGCTTCCTATCACCCGCAATTCGACAACAAGGACGAGTGGCTGAAGGAAATGGCCGCCGCCGGTTTCAATGATTTTGTCTGCGTCGCTGGTGATGTTTCCTCCCTGGAAGACTGCCAGAAAATGGTTGCCGAAGCCGAAGCCGCCTGCGGCCAGGTCGACATCCTCGTGAACAATGCCGGCATCACCCGTGACCGCATGTTCTCCAAGATGGAGCGTGATGGCTGGGATGCAGTCATCTCCACCAATCTGACTTCGCTGTTCAACATGACCAAGCAAGTCTCCGCCAAGATGGCCGAGCGGGGCTGGGGACGCATCATCAACATCTCCTCGGTCAACGGCCTGAAGGGTCAGGCTGGCCAGACCAACTATTCGGCCGCCAAGGCCGGTGTGATCGGTTTTACCAAGGCACTGGCCGCCGAACTGGCCGCCAAGGGCGTGACCGTCAATGCCATCTGCCCGGGTTACGTGGCGACCAAGATGGTGATGGCGATCAAGCCGGAAATTCTGCAGTCGATCATCGACGCGGTGCCGATGAAGCGTCTGGCCAAGCCGGAAGAAATCGGCGGCGCCTGCACCTATCTGGCCTCCGACCTTGCCGCCTTCATGACCGGCGCGACGATGAACATCAACGGCGGTTTCTACTACCAGTAATTTGCGCGTTTTTTGCGCTGCATCAAGAGCAGGCACCCATGGGTGCCTGTTTTTTTGCGCTATAATGGTGCGCTGCACACAAAATCACCCGTTTCGAGGATCGCAGGATGCCTGAGTCCGTTCGCCTGATCAAGAAATATCCCAACCGACGTCTTTACGATACCAAGACGAGCGCCTATATCACGCTGGGGGATGTCAAGGATCTGGTCATCAAGTTCGAGCTGTTCAAGGTCGCCGACGCCAAGACTGGCGAAGATCTGACGCGCAGCATCCTGCTGCAGATCATTCTCGAGGAAGAGTCCGCCGGCGCTCCGCTGTTCACCAGCGAATTGCTGTCAGGCTTCATCCGCTTCTATGGCAGCGCCATGCAGGGCATGCTCGGCAAGTACCTGGAAAACAACATGCGTACTTTCGTTGATTTCCAGCAGAAGCTGCAGGAGCAGTCGCGCCTGATGCATGGCGACAACAGCCATTTGCAGACTGACTTCTGGGCACAGTTTCTCAACTTCCAGCAACCGGCGATGCAGAGCATGATGACGGCTTACATGGACCAGTCGAAGAAGATGTTCCAGCAGATGCAGGATCAGTTGCAAAGCCAGACGCGCAACATGTTTACCGGCTTTCCGCTGGCCGGCATGCCGGACAAGGTAGAGAAATAACCATTCCAGCCAGTCCGCCACGGTGGCGGGCCAAACGGTGCCCGAGAGGCGTTTGCCCTGGTGCTCCGATCAGCCGGTGACCGAGTCCGGCAATCTTTCCTGAATGATATTGAGTAGCGGTGCGAATACCTTGGGGGTGCCGGCAATGATGTTGCCGCTGGCCAGGTAGGTCGCTTCACCACGCATGTCACTGACCAGGCCGCCGGCCTCAGCGATCAGCAGCGCACCCGCCGCCATGTCCCACGGGGCGAGCCCGAATTCCCAGAATCCGTCGTAGCGGCCGCAGGCGACATAGGCCAGATCCAGCGAAGCGGCACCGGGGCGGCGCTGGCCCGAGGTCTTCTGCGCCAGTTCCTTGAAGATCGCCAGATAGGTGTCGATGTGCTCGAACATGCGATAGGGGAATCCGGTGCCGATCAGCGAATCCTGCAACTTGCTGCGCTTCGATACGCGAATGCGGCGATCGTTCAGGAAGGCGCCGCCCCCCTTGCTGGCGGTGAACAGTTCGTTGCGATTGGGGTCGAAAATGACCGCCTGCTCAAGGCTGCCACCCTTGGCCAACGCGATCGAAACAGCGTACTGCGGGAGGCCGTGAATGAAGTTGGTCGTGCCGTCCAGCGGGTCGATGATCCACTGGTATTCGGCGTCGCCGGAGACCTTCGCGGGAGTCTCGCCGGACTCCTCTGCTAGAATTCCGTACTGGGGATAGGCTTCCCGCAGCGTCTCGATGATCGCCGCCTCGGCCTTGCGGTCGACCTCGGTCACGAAATCGTTGGGTTGTTTCGTTTCCACCTTGAGCAGGTCAAGGTCATTGGAGGCGCGATTGATGATCTGGCCGGCGCGGCGCGCTGCCTTGATGGCGATGTTCAGGGCTGGATGCATGGCTTAAAGAGCTCACGGGTGGCGTGAGCCGCCCGATTGATTTGGAAAGATCGAATTTTACTATGAAGCCGGAACTCCTGTTGTCCCGTATCCGTGTCGTATTGTGCCGGCCGAGCCATCCGGGAAATATCGGGGCGGCGGCGCGCGCGATGAAGACCATGGGCCTGTCGGACCTGCGCCTGGTGTGCCCGCGCTCGTTTCCCGATCCCGAAGCCGCTGCGCGAGCGACTGGCGCGGTCGACGTCCTGGAATCGGCAAAAATCAGTGACGCGCTGCCTGAAGCGCTGGCCGGTGCTGTTTTCGTTGTTGCCCTGTCGGCGCGGCGGCGCGATCTCGGTCCGCCGATCGGTGAGCCGCGGCAGATGGCGGCGCGGCTGCTGGCCGAGGCGGCGCTCGGGCCGGTAGCGCTGGTCTTCGGCAATGAAGCGGTGGGTCTGAGCAATGACGAGATTCAGCAGTGCCACGCAGCGGTGACGATTCCGACCAACCCGGCGTTCAGTTCGCTGAATCTGGGATCGGCGGTGCAGGTGCTGTGCTATGAACTGCGGTCGCTGGCCTTCGCCGATCTGCCGCCGATCGTCGATCCGGTGGTCACCCCATTTGCGTCTCCGCTCGCTTCGCACGACGAACTCGAGGGCATGTACGCGCACTTCGAGGCGGTGATGACCGAAACCGGCTTTCTGAATCCGGAGCATCCGGGACGGCTGATGCCGAAAATTCGCAGGCTCTTTGGCCGCGCCCGCGTCGAGCGGGACGAGATCAACATCCTGCGCGGCATTCTTGCCGCCACCCGGAATGGGACGGGGCACGCCCGGAAAAGCTGAAGCGGGGGCCGGATTCAGGGAAACTACCGTGCCCGGCCCACGCCGGTGCCTCGATTTCCGGTTTGAGACGATTTGATACTGCGCCCAAGAAAAACCCCGGAAGCCTGATGCTTGCGGGGTTTCTGGTGATGCTTGCTACATGCTATTGGTGGGTGCTGAGGGGCTCGAACCCCAGACATTCGCCTTGTAAGGGCGACGCTCTACCAACTGAGCTAAGCACCCCGAATTCAATTAGTTGACGGCGTCCTTGAGGCCCTTGCCCGGACGGAATTTCGGCACCTTGGCGGCCTTGATCTTCAGGGCCTTGCCGGTACGCGGGTTGCGGCCGGTACGGGCGGCGCGCGCGCCGACGGAAAAGGTGCCGAAGCCGATCAGGCTGACGCTGTCGCCGGCCTTGAGGGCAGACTTGACGGCGGCAACGGTGGCATCGAGTGCGCGACCGGCAGCTGCCTTGGAAATTTCAGCAGAAGCGGCGATCTGGTCGATCAGTTCAGATTTGTTCATGGGGTCCCCTTTGAGAAAGTGCACAACGAAAATTCGTCAAAGTGGATTTATATCTCTGCTGAAATCCTTGTGTCAAGGGGATTCTGGGGGTTTTGCACGACGCCGGAGAGGCGGGAAGCAGGCCGATGTTAAGACGTCGGCATGCTTCCCTGAAAAATCAATGAGTAAGGACCGTTTGTGCAGGTGCGTTCTCGGCGGAGGCTGCGACACCCGCATTGTCGACCACCTGATCGGGAAGTGCAGTGGGCATGCGTTCCAGCGCGCGTTCCAGAACCTGATCGATCCACTTGACTGGTACGATCTCGATCTTGTTCTTGATGTTGTCCGGGATCTCGGTGAGGTCCTTGACGTTCTCCGAAGGGATCAATGCGGTCTTGATTCCGCCGCGCACCGCGGCCAGCAGCTTTTCCTTGAGGCCGCCGATAGCCAGAACTTCGCCGCGCAGCGTAATCTCGCCGGTCATGCACACGTCACAACGGACCGGAATGCCGGTGTAGGCGGAAACCAGCGCTGTGGTCATGGCGATGCCTGCCGACGGACCATCCTTGGGCGTCGCGCCTTCCGGAACGTGGATGTGGATGTCGGTCTTCTCGAAGGCTTCGTCCTTGATGCCAAGGCGGCTGGCGCGCGCCCGGACAACCGAACGGGCAGCTTCGACTGACTCCTTCATGACGTCGCCCAGCGAGCCGGTACGCAGGATGTTGCCTTTGCCCGGCATGTTGGCGCATTCGATGGTCAGCAGTTCGCCGCCGACTTCCGTCCACGCCAGACCGGTGACCTGGCCAACCTGGTTTTCCTTTTCGGCCATGCCGAAGCTGTAGCGGCGGACGCCGAGGAATTTGTCGAGATTTCGGGCGTTGACCGCAATCTTCGTATCGCGCTTCTTGAGCACCAGCGTCTTGACCACCTTGCGGCAGATCTTCGAGATCTCGCGTTCCAAGGCACGAACGCCGGCTTCGCGGGTGTAATAGCGGACGATATCGCGCAGGGCGCTCTCGGCAACGGCGAGTTCGGTTTTCTTCAGGCCGTTGTTCTTGATCTGCTTGGGTAGCAGATAGCGCATGCCGATATTGACCTTCTCATCTTCCGTGTAGCCCGAGAGACGGATGACCTCCATGCGGTCGAGTAGCGGCGCCGGGATGTTCATCGTATTGGCGGTGGCCACAAACATGACGTCTGAGAGGTCAAAATCGACTTCGACGTAGTGATCCTGGAAGGTGTGGTTCTGTTCCGGATCAAGCACCTCGAGCAGGGCGGACGATGGATCGCCACGGAAATCCTGGCCAAGCTTGTCTACTTCGTCGAGCAGGAACAACGGGTTGCGCACGCCGACCTTGGTCAGGCTTTGCAGAATCTTGCCCGGCATCGAGCCGATGTAGGTCCGGCGATGGCCGCGAATCTCGGCCTCATCACGCACGCCGCCGAGCGCCATGCGGATGAACTTGCGATTGGTTGCCTTGGCGATCGACTGGCCGAGCGAGGTTTTGCCGACCCCCGGCGGGCCGACCAGGCACAGGATCGGCGCCTTGACCTTGTCGACGCGCTGTTGTACGGCGAGGTATTCGACGATCCGTTCCTTGACCTTGTCGAGGCCATAGTGATCGATATCCAACAGCTTTTCAGCCTCGCGCAGATCCTTGCTGATGCGCGTCTTCTTGCGCCACGGCAGGCCGACCAGCGTCTCGATGAAATTGCGGACGACGGTCGCTTCCGCCGACATCGGCGACATCAGGCGCAGCTTCTTCAACTCGCCTTGTGCCTTGGTCAGGCCTTCCTTGCTCATGCCGGCGGCCTTGATCTTCTTGTCCAGTTCCTCGAGGTCGGCACCTTCCTCGCCCTCGCCGAGTTCCTTCTGGATCGCCTTGACCTGCTCGTTCAGGTAGTACTCGCGCTGGCTCTTTTCCATCTGGCGCTTGACGCGGCCGCGGATGCGCTTTTCGACCTGCAGGATGTCGATCTCGGATTCGTCACGCACACCGCCCAGCGCCATGCGCACGAACTTGCGGTTGGTTGCACGCGCGATCGACTGGCCGAGCGAGGTCTTGCCGACACCGGGTGGCCCCACCAGGCACAGAATCGGCGCCTTTACCTTGTCGACGCGCTGCTGCACTGCGAGGTACTCGAGGATGCGTTCCTTGACCTTGTCGAGGCCGTAGTGATCCTCGTCGAGCACGCGCTCGGCTTTCACCAGATCCTTGCTGATCTTGGTTTTCTTTTTCCACGGCAGGCCGACCATGGCCTCGATATAGCTGCGGATCACGGTGGCTTCCGCCGACATCGGCGACATCATGCGCAGCTTTTTCAGCTCGCCCATGGCCTTGGCTTCGGCTTCCTTGGACATGCTGGCCTGCTTGATGCGGCTTTCCAGCTCTTCCAGTTCGGCACCTTCCTCGATGTCGCCGAGCTCCTTCTGGATCGCCTTGACCTGTTCGTTCAGGTAATACTCGCGCTGGCTCTTCTCCATCTGGCGCTTGACACGGCCGCGGATGCGCTTCTCCACCTGCAGGATATCGAGTTCGCCTTCCAGCAGACCGAGCAGATGCTCGAGGCGCTTGTTGACGCCGATCATCTCCAGCACTTCCTGCTTCTGTTCCAGCTTCAGCGGCAGGTGCGCGACGATGGTGTCGGCCAAGCGGCCGCCTTCGTCGATGCCCGACAGCGAAGTCAGGATTTCCGGTGGAATCTTCTTGTTCAGTTTGACGTACTGGTCGAATTGCGTCAGCAGGGCGCGACGCATCGCTTCCACTTCAACCAGTTCCTCGCCCTCGGCGGGCAGGATTTCGGCACGTGCGGTGAGATGCGTCTCGGCATCGGTGACTTCCAACACGCGGGCACGCTGATTGCCCTCCACCAGCACCTTGACGGTGCCGTCGGGGAGTTTCAGCATCTGCAGGACAGTGGCCACGCTGCCAGTGTCGTACAGGTCTTCCGGCGTGGGATCGTCCTGTGCGGCGGTCTTCTGCGCGACCAGCAAGATGCTCTTGCCGGACTCCATCGAGGTTTCCAGCGCCTTGATCGACTTGGGGCGGCCGACGAACAGCGGGATGACCATGTGGGGAAACACCACCACGTCCCTAAGCGGCAACAGCGGCAGATCAACCTGTTCCTTGGATACGTTGTCGCTCATCATGATTTCCTGGT
>JBFZCS010000281.1:0-3660 GCA_041307825.1 Azonexaceae bacterium | reverse complement strand
TTTCAAACTCTCTTTCATGGTTGCAACGCCGCCCCAGTTTGATAGAGCAAGCGCCAGATTAGGATGATTTATATTCCGTTGGCAACGGAATTGGTAATTATATCAGTTCAGACCGCCAATTGCACCAGGCGCTTGGGCCAAAGGCGTCCGTCCAATCCCGGTTCGCCGACACCGATCAGCCCGCCGTCGGCATAGACCCTTATTTTTCCGCCAAGCCCGGGTTGCAAATCGACGGGATTGCCATGGCGGAAGCGTTCCGCGGCCTCGCCGGCGACAGTCATGGCCTGCAGGCTGCGCAACAGGGCATCGACCGGTTGCAGGCGCCCTGCCCGCCCGGCTTCGTCAAGCGCTTCCAGTTCGGCCAGCGTCACCGCCCCGGCCAACTCGAGATCACCAACCCTGGTTCGGCGCAGTGCCGTGAGATGGGCGCCGCAGCCCAAGGCCTGACCGATGTCGGCAGCCAGCACCCGGATATAGGTTCCCTTGCTGCAGGCAACCCGCAAGCTCAGCAGGTCTCCGGCAAAACCCAGGCAGTCGATGGCATGAACGGTTACCGGGCGCGGCGCGCGCTCGACTTCAATGCCCTGGCGCGCCAGTTCATACAAGGGGCGCCCGTTGCGCTTGAGTGCGGAGTGCATGGGCGGAATCTGCTGGATGTCGCCGACAAAGCGCGGCAGCACGCTGAAAATTTCGCTTTCGGCGACGTCGACCGCGACAGTCCCTGTCACGGCTCCTTCGGCATCGCCGGAATCGGTGGTCACGCCGAGTTTGAGTATGGCTTCGTAGGTCTTGTCGGCGTCGAGCAGGTCGGCGGAGAACTTGGTCGCTTCACCGAAGCACAGCGGCAACAGGCCGGTCGCCAAGGGATCCAGTGTGCCGGTATGCCCGCCCTTGGCGGCCGAGAAAAGCCGGCGCGCCTTCTGCAAGGCGTCATTGGAAGTCAGCCCAAGCGGCTTGTCGAGCAGCAGAACGCCATCGACCTGTTTCCAGATCCTTTTGCCTTGCATGGGTGGCTTATTCTTCCGGCGTCTGGTCGCTCAGGGCATTGGCCTGATTGATCAGCAGCGAGAGACTGGCGCCGCGCTCGATCGAATTGTCGTAGACGAAATGCAGTTCCGGCAAGGTGTGGATGTGAATCCGTCGCCCCAGTTCGCGGCGCAGAAAGCCCGCCGCGCGCTTGAGGCCGCGCTCGATTTCGTCGAGATGCTCGGCATCCAGCGTCGCGAAGTAGACCTTGGCATGGGCGTAGTCCGGGGTCAGTTCAACCGCCGTCAGGCTGATCATGCCGACCCGCGGATCCTTCAGTTCGCTTCGTATCAGGTCGGCGAGGTCGCGGCGTACCTGCTCCGCGACCCGATCGCTGCGCTGAAAACCCTTCTTCTTCATTACAGCGAACGCGCCACTTCCTGAATTTCGTACACCTCGAGGTGATCGCCTTCCTGGATGTCGTTGTTATTCCTCAGCGACAGGCCGCATTCGAAGTTGCTGCGAACCTCCTTGACATCGTCCTTGAAGCGCTTGAGCGAGTCGAGTTCGCCATCCCACTGCACGACGTTGTTGCGCAGCAGGCGAACGCGCGAATTGCGCTTGACGACACCTTCCAGCACATAACAGCCGGCAATCGCGCCGACCCTCGAAACAAGGAAGACCTGGCGAATTTCGACCAGACCGGTGATCTGCTCGCGCTTCTCGGGCGACAGCATGCCGGAAAGTGCCGCCTTGACCTCGTCGACCGCGTCATAGATCACGTTGTAGTAGCGGATATCGACACCGAAGGTTTCGGCCAGCTTGCGCGAGTTGGCATCGGCGCGGGTGTTGAAGCCGATGATGACTGCGCCGGATGCTTGCGCCAGATTGACGTCGGATTCGCTGATGCCGCCCACTGCGCCATGGATGATCTGGACGCGAACTTCCTCGTTCGACAGCTTGGCCAGCGTCTGCACCAGCGCTTCCTGCGAGCCCTGCACGTCGGCCTTGACGATCAGCGGCAAGGTCTTGACCTCGCCCTCTTCCATTTGCTGGAACATGTTCTCCAGCTTGGCCGCCTGCTGCTTGGCCAGCTTGACGTCGCGGAACTTGCCCTGGCGGAAGAGCGCGATCTCGCGCGCCTTCTTTTCATCGGCGAGGACGATGGCTTCCTCGCCGGCCGCCGGAACGTCCGACAGGCCGAGGATTTCGACCGGAATCGACGGGCCCGCTTCGTTGATCGGCTTGCCATTTTCATCGAGCATGGCGCGTACGCGCCCGGAAACCTGGCCGGCTAGCACGACATCGCCGCGCTTCAAGGTGCCGGACAGCACCAGCATGGTCGCCACAGCGCCGCGGCCCTTGTCGAGGCGCGCCTCGATGATCAGGCCCTTGGCCGGCGCATCCTTCTGCGCGGTCAGTTCGAGAACTTCGGCCTGCAACAGCACCTGTTCGAGCAACTCGTCGATGCCGGTACCCTTCTTCGCCGACACCGACACGAAGGGCGAATCGCCGCCGTACTCTTCGGGAATGACGCCCTCGGCGACCAGTTCCTGCTTGACGCGGTCCGGGTTGGCATCCGGCTTGTCCATCTTGTTGATCGCCACGACCAGCGGCACACCGGCCGCCTTGGCGTGGTGGATCGCTTCCTTGGTCTGCGGCATGACGCCGTCGTCGGCCGCCACCACCAGAATGACGATGTCGGTGGCCTTGGCGCCACGGGCACGCATGGCGGTGAACGCCTCGTGACCTGGAGTATCGAGGAAGGTAACCATGCCACGGTCGGTTTCGACGTGGTAGGCGCCGATGTGCTGGGTAATGCCGCCGGCTTCGCCGGCCGCCACCTTGGCGCGGCGGATGAAGTCGAGCAGCGAGGTCTTGCCGTGGTCGACGTGGCCCATGACGGTGACCACCGGGGCGCGCGGCTCGAGTGGCACATCCTTGTGCTCGGCAGAAATTTCGAGGAAGGCATCCGGATCGTCCAGCTTGGCGGCAAACGCCTTGTGGCCCATTTCCTCGACCACGATCATGGCCGTTTCCTGATCCAGCACCTGGTTGATGGTGACCATCGACCCCATTTTCATCATGATCTTGATGACTTCGATCGCCTTGACGGCCATCTTGTGCGCCAGATCGGCCACCGAAATGGTCTCGGGGATGTGAATCTCGCGGACGATGACCTCGGTCGGCGCCTGGAAGCTGCCCTGGCCGTCGTCGGCGGCATGCCCGTGCTTCTTGTGTCCGCCCCGTCCGCTCTTCCACGAACTGCCCGGGTCGGCCGAGCGTGTCTTGATACCCGGCTTCTTCCGGCCGTCGTCAGGACGACCGCTGCCACTCTTCTTGGCATCCTTGCTCGGCGCATCCGGCCGCTTGTGCAGCGTCCCCTTCTCGACGGGCGCTTCCTGCGTCTTGGCCTGGGTTGCGGCCTGCTGCCTGGCCTGCTCGGCGACCTTGGCCGCCTCGGCAGCCACCTCGGCCTGCTGGCGCATGCGTACCAGGTCGGCTTCGCGCGCCTGCTTTTCCTTGAGTTCCTGCTCCTGAATCTGGCGCAACTGGCTTTGGCGACGTTCCTGGTCCTCGCGGGACTTCAGTTCCTCCTTGCCGATGACCGAGGCGCGCGTAACCACGCGGCGCGCTGGTGCGACTTCCGGCGCCGCCGCCGCGACAACCGGCGTTTCGACCACTGGCTCGACT
>JBFZCS010000280.1:0-2943 GCA_041307825.1 Azonexaceae bacterium | reverse complement strand
CGATCCGGCGAAATGCACCGGATGCCTGCAGTGCGAGATGGCCTGTTCCTACGAACACACCGGCTACATCAATCCGTCGAAATCGCGCATCAAGGTCTTCAACTTCGAACACGAAGGTCGCAAGGTGCCCTACACCTGCACGCAATGCGCCGACGCCTGGTGCATGAACGCCTGCCCGGTCGATGCCATCGTGATCGATTCTGCCACTGGCGCCAAGGTGGTCAGGGAAGCGACTTGCGTCGGCTGCAAGGTGTGTACTATCGCCTGCCCGTTCGGCACGGTCAATTACATGGCCGATGTCGGCAAGGTGCAGAAGTGCGACTTGTGCGGTGGCGATCCGAAATGCGTTTCGGCCTGCCCGACCGCCGCCATCACTTATGTCGATGCCGACTGGACCGGTCTCGACCGCATGCGCGCCTGGGCCGCCAAGGCCAATACCGCCACAGTTGCTGCCTGAGGAGAAGAGATCATGGGATGGAACAAGAAAGTCCTGCGCGTGAACCTCACCGCCGGCACCTGCATACCCGAGCCGCTGAACATGGAATGGGCCAACGACTATCTCGGCTCGCGTGGTCTGGCATCCAAATATCTGGTCGAGGAAATCGACCCCAAGGTCGATGCGCTCTCCGCGGACAACAAGATGATCATGTCCACCGGCCCGCTGACCGGCACCATGGCGTCGACCGGCGGCCGCTACACCGTGGTCACCAAGAGCCCGCTGACCGGTGCCATCGCCTGCTCCAATTCGGGCGGTTACTTCGGTGCCGAAATGAAGTTCGCCGGCTGGGACATGATCATCTTCGAAGGCAAGTCGCCGAAACCGGTCTATCTCTACCTGGAGAACGACAAGGCCGAGTTGCGCGATGCCACGCATCTGTGGGGCAAGACCTGTTGGGAAACCGAGGAAACCATCAAGGCCACGCACCAGGACCCGCTGATCCGCATTTCATCGATCGGTGGGGCCGGCGAGAACGGCGTACTTTATGCAGCCATCGTCAATGACCTCCACCGCGCTGCCGGCCGTTCCGGCGTTGGTACGGTGATGGGCTCGAAGAACCTGAAGGCGGTGGCGATTCGCGGCACCCAGGGGGTTTCCGGCATCAAGGATTTCCCGGCCTTTCTGGCTGCCGCGAACGCCGGCAAGAAAGTGCTTGCCGACAATGCGGTGACCGGCCAGGGACTGCCCAAGTACGGCACGCAGGTGTTGATGAACGTGATCAATGAAATGGGCGCCTTGCCCACGCGTAATCACCGCGACGTGCAGTTCGAGGAGGCCGGCAAGATTTCCGGCGAAGCCATGCACGAGAAACGGCCCACGGATGGCAAGACCCATCTGGTCACCAACGCGGCCTGCTTCGGGTGCACCATTGCCTGCGGGCGGATTTCGCGAATCGACGAAAGCCATTTCAGCGTCAAGAACAGCCCGAAATATTGGGGTGCTTCGGGCGGACTGGAATACGAGGCGGCCTGGGCGCTGGGCGCGGCCAACGGCGTCGGCGATCTGGAGGCCTTGCAATACGCCAATCTGCTGTGCAACGAGCACGGCATGGACCCGATCTCCTTCGGCGCCACAGTCGGTGCGGCGATGGAGCTTTACGATCTGGGCATCCTGAGCAAGGAACAGATCGGCCTCGACGCCAGCTTCGGTTCCGCTGAGGCGCTGAGCAAACTCGTAGAGATGACGGCGCATGGCGAAGGCTTCGGCAAGGAGCTCGGTCTGGGCAGCGGCCGGCTGTGCGCCAAGTACGGGCGGCCCGAATTGTCGATGAGCGTCAAGAATCAGGAGTTCCCGGCCTACGATTCGCGCGGTATCCAGGGCATGGGGCTGGCCTACGCCACCTCCAATCGCGGCGCCTGCCACCTGCGCGGCTACACCGTGGCTTCGGAGGTTCTCGGCATTCCGGTCAAGACCGACCCCTTGGTGACCGAGGGCAAGGCGGACCTGGTCAAGGCCTTTCAGGACGCTACCGGTGTCTTCGACGCGGCGGGCATCTGCATCTTCACCAGCTTCGCATGGACGCTGGCCGATGTACAGCCACAGATCCAGGCGGCCTGCGAAGGGGACTGGTCGATGGACAAGCTGAACCTGGTCGGCGAGCGCATCTGGAACATGGAGCGCCAGTTCAATCTGGCTGCCGGCCTGACCGCCAGGGACGACGACCTGCCGCCGCGCCTGAAGACCGAACCGGCCAAGACGGGCCCGGCCAAGGGTCTGGTCAATGGCCTCGACAAGATGAAGCCGGAATACTACAAGGTGCGCGGCTGGACGCCGGAAGGCGTGCCGGAGAAGGCGACGCTCGAACGCCTGGGCTTGTAGGTCTGGCGTGTGCACTGGCGGGGTAGCGCCTGGCGCCGCCCCGCTTTTCTTTCCCGGTCGGAGAGGAAATCGATGAAACACATCATTCTCGGCAATGGTCCGGCGGGTGTCGTCGCCGCCGAAACCCTGCGCCACGCGGCGCCCGGCGACGACATCCTGCTGGTCGGCAGCGAGGATGCGCCGCCCTATTCGCGGATGGCCATTCCCTATCTGCTGGAAGGCAATATTGACGAGCGCGGAACCTATCTGCGCAAGATGGAAGGCCATTTTGACCGACTTCGCATCCGGCAGCGCCACGGGCGGGCAGTTGCGGTCGACAGCGAAAAACGCACGGTTTTGTTCGCCGACGGTCAGTTCGAACCCTATGACCGCCTGCTCGTCGCGACCGGTTCTCACCCCGTGCGGCCGCCGATTCCCGGCATCGACCTGGCGCAGGTGCAGACCTGCTGGACGCTGGACGACGCGCGGGCGATCGCCGCCCATGCCAAGCCCGGGGCGCGGGTGCTGCAACTGGGGGCGGGCTTCATCGGCTGCATCATCATGGAAGCGCTGGTCAAACGCGGCGTACAACTGACCGTCGTCGAAATGGGCGACCGCATGGTGCCGCGCATGATGACGCCGGAAGC
>JBFZCS010000279.1:0-3682 GCA_041307825.1 Azonexaceae bacterium | reverse complement strand
GACGATATCTACCGCCGCTTCACCTGGAGCAAGTACTCGGAAGACGAGTGGCTGCTCTGTCCCCCGGTGTTCAGCCTCGGCGGCGACGGCGCGATGTACGACATCGGCTTCCAGAACCTCTCGCGCGCCCTGATGTCCGGCATGCCGATCAAGATTCTGGTGGTCGATACCCAGGTGTATTCGAACACCGGCGGCCAGGCCTGCACTTCGGGCTTCATCGGCCAGGTGTCCGACATGGCCCCCTACGGCCAGGCGATGCGCGGCAAGCAGGAAACGCGCAAGGAAATCTCGCTGATCGGCATGGCGCACCGCACGTCATACGTCATGCAGGGCACCATCGCGCATGTCAATCACCTGCTGGAAAGCTACATCGACGGCCTCAACAGCCGACGTCCGGCGCTGTTCAACATCTACGCTGTTTGCCCGCCCGAACATGGCGTCGGCGACGACAAGGCAGTTGACCAGAGCAAACTGGCGGTCGAGAGCCGTGCCTATCCGCTGTTCCGTTTCGATCCGGATGCGGGCATCACCTTCAACGAATCCGTCAGCCTCGAAGGCAACCCGTCGCTCGACACCGACTGGCCGACCTACGCGCTCAAGTACAAGGACGAAGCCGGCAACGAGCAGAGCATGAGCCTGCCGATGACCTTCGCCGACTTCGCCGCGACCGAGGCGCGTTTCCTCAAGCAGTTCAAGAAGGCGCCGCCGGAGACCTGGAACGAGAACATGGTGATGCTGGCCGACTTCCTGCAACTCGACGCCGACGAGCGCGAGGGCAAGTTCCCCTTCATCTGGGCGGTCGACGCCAAGAACCGTCTGCTGCGCCTGCTGGTGACCGAGGATCTCGTGCGGTCGACCGAGGAACGCCTGCATTTCTGGCGGCAGTTGCGCAACCTCGCCGGACTCGATGTTCAGTCGTCGGATGCGGCGGAAGTGGCCGAGCGCGTGCGCGCCGAACTGCTGGCGAAGATCACCGCCAGTCTGGGCATGGCCGGTAGCGACAGCTTTGCGGGCGCTGCCGCCTCGCCGGTAGCGGCTCTTGCCGGTGCGCCGTCGGCGGCAGGCGGCAGCGACGATTACGATCCAGTGTGGGTCGAGTCGCCCGAATGCACGGCGTGCGACGAGTGCATCAACCTGGCGCCGAAGGTCTTCGCCTACAACGACCAGAAGCTGGCCATCGTCATCAATCCGAAGGGCGGCAAGTTCGCCGACATCGTCAAGGCGGCCGAGAAGTGCACGGCCGGCTGCATCCATCCCGGCACGCCATGGAACATGGGTGAACCGGGCGTCGAGAAACTGATGGCGCGCGCGGCGAAGTTCAACTGATCCGGCGATGAAACTCCTCTCCTATTTTCGTGGCGAGGCCTTTCAGCGGGGCGTGCATCCGCCGTCATGCAAGCTGACGGCGAGTACGAAAATCCGCCGTTTGCCGTTCCCGCCCAAGGTCATCGTGCCCTTGTCGCAACACATCGGCAAGGTGCCGCGCGCCATCGTCAAGGTCGGGCAGGAGGTGGTGCGCGGCGAGCCGATTGCGCGCACCGACGACTGGTTGTCGGTGCCGCACCACGCGCCGGTGACCGGCGTCGTCGAGTTCATCGGCTTGCGGCCGGGCGTGCGCGGACCATGGGTCGAGTCCATCGTCATTCGCGCCTATCCCGCGGCCACGCAGGAAGATTTGTGGGGCCAGCCGCGCGATCTGGCGGCGGCGAGCGGCGGCGACATCCTGCAGGCGATCTGGGATACCGGCATGGTCGGTCTGGGCGGCGCGGCCTTTCCGACGCACGCCAAGCTGACAGTGCCGAAACAGGCCAAGGTGCACACCCTCGTCGTGAACGGCTGCGAGTGCGAGCCTTACCTCACCTGCGACCATCGCGTGATGGTCGAGCAGGCCGATGACATGATCGTCGGTACCCGCTATGCGATGCGGGCGACCGGCGCGGTGCGCGCCATCGTCGGCATCGAAGACAACAAGCCGGACGCCCTGGCGGCGGTTCGCGCGGCGATCAGCCGCGCCGGCGCCGTACCCGAGGGAGAGATTCACGCCGAGCTGGTGCCGACCAAGTATCCGCAAGGCTCCGAAAAGATGCTGATCATGGCGTTGTTCGGCATCGAAATTCCGGCCGGCGGGCTACCGGTATCGCTCGGCATGGTGGTGAACAACGTCGGTACCCTGGCGGCGCTCGGCAAGCTCCTGCCGGCGGGGCGCGGACTGACCGAGCGGGTGGTGACCATTACCGGACCCGGCGTCGCCAAGCCGGGGGATTACATCGTGCCGCTCGGCACGCCCCTGCGCTTCGTCCTCGATTACGCCGGCGCGCCCGGCGCCGATGCGCGCCAGGTCATTCTCGGCGGACCGATGATGGGGCAAGCCGCCGCCTCGCTCGATGTACCGATCACCAAGGGCATGTCCGGCGTGCTGGTGTTGCTCGGCGATGCGCTGGATCGAAATGAGCGCCTGAAAACCTACCCCTGCATCAAATGCTCCGAATGTGTCGAAAGCTGCCCGATGGGCCTCAACCCGTCGCAGCTCGGCATGCTGGCGGCCAAGCGCGAATACGATCTGATGGGCTCGCACTACCACCTCGGCGAATGTTTCGAGTGCGGCTGCTGCACCTACGTTTGTCCGTCCAACATACCGCTTGTGCAGCAGTTCCGTGTTGCCAAGCAGATTCTGCGTGAAAAGGCGATTGCGAAATGACCATCGAGATTCGTTCGGCGCCGCATATCAAGGGCGAACGTACCGTCGAGCAGATCATGCGCCATGTCGTCTGGTCGCTGATGCCGATATGCCTCTTCTATGTTTACCAGTACGGGCTGTCGGCGCTGGCGTCGCTGGTCGTCGTCACCGCCAGTTGCCTGGCCACCGAGCGCTTCTTCGTCCGCCAGGGCGGGCAGTCCGGCGACATCGGCGACTTCTCGGCCGTCATTACCGGCCTCTTGCTCGCCCTCTCGATACCGCCCGGCTTTCCGCTGTGGATGGGCGCGGTTGCCGGCTTCGTCGCGATCGCCCTCGGCAAGGCGCTTTTCGGCGGCATCGGCTTCAATGTCTTCAACCCGGCGCTGGTCGGCCGCGCCTTCGTGCAGGCGGCCTTCCCGCAGGCCATCGCCTCCTATACGCCTTCGTTCCTGCCCGGCCGGTTTTCCGAAATGATTCCTTCCTCGATGGCGATTCCGCTGATGCAGCCCGCTGGGATTGTTGAGTGGCTCAAGGCCAAGCAGTTCGATGCGCTGGCCGGTGCGACGCCGCTCGCGAAATGGAAGTTCGACGGCATACTGGTCAATGCCGACGAACTGCTGACTTCGCTCTCCGGGCACATGGCGGTTGGCCCGTCGCCGGCACTGATCCTGCTCTGCGGCGCCTATCTCGCCTTCCGCCGCTTCATGGACTGGCGCATTCCGACAGCCATACTCGGCAGCGCCGGCCTCACCGCCTGGCTGCTGTTCGCCCTGAGTCCAGACCGTTTTCCCAATCCATTCTTCATGCTGTTCTCCGGCGGGCTGATTCTCGGCGCGATCTACATGGCGACCGACATGGCGACCTCGCCGGTCACGCCCAAGGGCATGTGGGTCTATGGTGCGCTGATTGGCCTCCTGACCGTGATCATCCGCTATTACAGCGGCCTGCCGGAAGGCGTCATGTACGCGATCCTGCTCGGCAATGCCGCGACGCCGCTGATCGAGA
>JBFZCS010000278.1:0-5224 GCA_041307825.1 Azonexaceae bacterium | reverse complement strand
TCGGCGGTGGCGACTAGTTTCACCTTTAGGTCATAGAAGATGTCCACCAGCCAGGTGAAGCGACGCGCCTCCGAGGCCTGGTGCGACGTCATTTGCGGAATATGCGAAAGGAGGACGACCGGATAGCCGCGGGCGATTTCCAGATAATCGTTCTGCGAACGCGGGCCGCCGCACAGCGCCTTGAAGTCGAACCAGATCACGCCATTGCCCTGGCGCACGGTGTCGATCCACCGGTCCATGACCTCGATCTGGCCACCCGGCACGCCATCCTCGCCGGCCACCACGCGGAAATGCTCGAGCATTGCCTGCTCGGCCGCGCCATCGGCCGGCCAGCGATAGATCTCGACCTGCGCCATCGCCCGCAGGCGGTAATCGGTGCCGGCATCCAGCCTGAAAATGTCGAGGCGCCTCTTGAGCAGGTCGATGGCGGGCAGGAAGTTTTCGCGTTGCAGGCCGTCCGGGTAAAGCGCGTCCGGCGGGTAATTGGAGGTCATCACCAGCACGACGCCTTTCGCGAACAGGCCATCGAGCAGGCGGCCGAGAATCATCGCGTCGGCGATATCCGAGACGTGAAACTCGTCGAAGCAGAGCAGGCGGGTCTCGCGCGCGATCTGCCCGGCGACCTTCAGGAGCGGGTCGGGTTCGCCGCTGAAGCGTTCCAGATCGCGGTGAATGCGCTGCATGAAGGCGTGGAAATGGATGCGTTTCTTGCGCCGGTAGGGCACGGCATCGTAGAAGCAGTCCATCAGGAAGCTTTTGCCGCGCCCGACGCCACCCCAGAAATAGACGCCCTTCGGCGGCTCGGGCGGTGCCAGCAGGCGATTCAGAGTACTGCCGCGCTTGACCTTGAACGCCAGCAGCTTCGCATAAAGCGCCTGCAGCGCACCGGCGGCGGCCATCTGGGAGGCATCCGCGACGTAGCCGCGCGACGCGAGCAGCGCCGCGTAAGATTCCAGGAAACCCTGGGCGGAGACCTTCAGTTTTCTGTGCGGCATGGAACAGGCGATGTTTTAGTCGGCTGCAGGCTGACTCGGGGCGACGACAGGCAGGATTATACGGAAACGCGTCCCCTGACCGGGTGCGCTGTCAACGGAAATGCTGCCGCCAAGCACGACGGTCACGGTATTCCAGACGATATGCAGGCCGAGGCCGGTGCCGCCGCGCCCGAGCTTGCTGGTGACGAAGGGATCGAAAACCCGGTCGAGCAGTTCCGCCGGGATGCCCGCGCCGTCATCGGCGACGGTCAGACAGACCTGCCCCTCGTCGCCGGGCTCGCCGGTGATCTCGATCAACCCCTTGCTGCATCCCTCGAAACCATGAATCAGCGCGTTGGTCAGCAGGTTGGTCAGCACCTGCCCGAGCGGCCCGGGATAGCTGTCCATCGCCAGTCCCGCCGCGATCTCGCTGCGAACCTTGTACGGTGTCCGCCTGAGCGTCGGCTGCAGGGTCAGGAGAATTTCGTCGACCACCTCGGAAAGGATGAACGGGCGGCGCTGGACGCTGGTCTGGTCGACCGCGACCTGCTTGAAGCTGGCGATCAGCTCGTTGGCGCGCTGCAGGTTGCGCACGGCGATTTCGCTACCGCGTTCGACGCGCTCGACGAAGGCCTCCAGCGTCGAGCGGCGCAGTCCGTCCGCCATTTTTCGGCGAAAATCGCGGACCTGGTCGTAAAGGGTCGTCACCGCCATCACGCCATTGCCGATCGGCGTATTCAACTCATGCGCGATGCCGCCGACAAGGTTGCCGAGCGCCGCCAGCTTTTCGCTGCGCACCAGTTCGCTCTGGGCCAGCTTGAGGTTTTCCAGGGCCCCCAGAAGTTCGCGGTTGGCCCGCGCCAGATCGCCGGTGCGCCGCTCGACCCGGCTTTCGAGTTCGACATTGAGGCGTTGCAGGGTTTGCAGGGTTTGCAGCAGGCGCTCCTCGCTCTGTTCGAGTTCGCTCTGGCGCTGGCGGGTGGCCTCGGCCATCGACTCCATATCGGACGCCAGCTGGTTGAATTCCTGGATCGGCCCGCGCTTGACCTTGCGCCCGAACTTGCCGCTGGTCAGCGCCCGGGTCTGGGCCATCAGGTCGCGCAGGGGCGCGTTCATCCGCGACGCCCAGAGCGGCGCCAGAATGACGGCCAGCAGCAGTGACGCGGCAAATCCGGCGACCACCAGCAGGATGGTGACGCGGACGCGCGGATTGGCGCGGCCGGCCGGGTTGGCGACCATGAAGGTCCAGTCGAGTTTTTCGCTGCGGGCAATGCCGGCATCGTAAGGCGTGCCGGCAAAGAGCAGCTCGCGAACATCCCCCCCCGGCGCCACCGATTTCGCCCGCAGTTCGACCGCCCAGTTGCGCAGGCGGTCGCTTTCCGCCAGATTTCTGCCGGCCACGTACTCGCCGGCGCCATCGACCACCATCACCGGGTAGATGATGCCTTCGGTGCTGCGCTCGACCGCCAAACGCGCGAAATCCGGCGCCACCTCGCCCAGCAGCACGGTATCCCTGATCGGTATGGCCAGCCCGACGGCGCCTTCGCCGTTCAGCGCCGACAGGTAGCGGTCGCTCCAGACGCGCCGCCCGAGATGGCGCGCCGAAGCGAACAGCGGATTGCGCGAGAAGTCGGCGCCGAGCAGGTTCGGCCGGACATGCGGCGCGCCGTTCGCCAAGGCCGCATGGGCGACCCGCCCCTGATCATCGAGCAGGAAGATCGCCGCAAACCCGCCCTCGGCGACCACCGCATCGAGGAAGCCCTGCACCTGCGCCGGCGGCAGATCAGGCTTCAGCGCCGTGAGCGCGCCCAGCCGCCCTTCGAGACCGGTGATCAGCTGCTCGAAGTAGCGGGCGAGGCTGACCGCCTGGTCGCGCGCCTGCTGACGTTCTTCTTCGAGAACGGTAGGCACGCGATAGGCCAGCACGCCGAAGCCGATCGGCCCGAAAACTCCCATCGTCGAGACTACGAGGAGCAACATCAACGAGGAGCGCAGTCGCCATTCGCGTCTCGCGGTCGACCATCCCGGAAAGCTCAAAATGCCTCCCTAGCGCACGTTGACGAAGCGCCCGTCACGGACGACCGTGATATGCGGAATACGGCGACTGTCGCCACTTTCGTCGAAGATTATGAGACCTTCGGCGCCGGTAAAGGGGCCGCGCGTCAGCAGGGTTTCGCGCAGCGACTGAGCGCCGGAACGGCGGGCCAGTCCATCGAGAACGACATGGGTAGCATCGTAGGCGGCGACGCCGGCAAAACCCGGTTCGCGCTGGAATCGCTCGCCGTAAATTTTGCGCAGGCGCTCGATTCCCGGCGCTTTGCTGTCGTGGTCGAAATAGTTGTGCAGGACCATGCCGTCGACCGCCTTGCCACCAAACTCGATCAAGCGTTCGGTGCTGGCCCATTGCGCGCCAAACAGCAGAATGCCGGGATTGCTCTCGCGGACCTTCTGCGCAAAGCGCGCAGCATCGAAGGCGCTGGTGATCAGCAGGATGGCATCCGCCCGCTGGTCCAGCGCCTGGCGGACGATGGCGCCGCTATCGACATCCGGGCCGGACTCGAAGGCGATCGGCACGACGTCGCCGCCGCGCGCCTGAAACTCGACCGTGAAATCGCGCAGCCAGCTTTCGCTGTAAGCCCGGTTCCTGACGTCATGAATGGCCGCGACGCGACGCACGGCGCTCTGCGTGAAGTGATACTCGGCGCTCGACGACGCCTCGTTCCGCGTGCTCGACATGATCAGAAACAGCACGTCGTCGACACCGAAGAAGTTGTGTGCGGTCACCGTCGGGCTGATCAGAACGACGCCCGCCCGCTGGGCAAGCGGTAGCACGACTTCGGCCATGGCGCTGGTCAGCGGCCCGATGATCGCCTCGACCCGCGCGGCGATCAACTCGTTGGCTGCGGCGATAGCCTTCTCGGGACTCTGGGCGTCGTCGCGGACAATCAGTTCAACCTGGCGACCCTTGATGCCGCCGGCACGATTGATCTCCTCGATGGCGATCTGCGCGCCGTTGCGCCCCGCCTCGCCGAGATCGGCGACGTGTCCGCTGAGGCCGCCGATGAAACCGATGCGTAGCGGCTCGCGCGGCCCGCAACCGCTCAGGAGAGCAAGCACAACAAGGAACGCGCCGACCCTGAGCATCGCCGGTCAGCGCTCCCGCCCCCTGAGCCAGGCCAGCAGATCCGGCTGCTCCATCGCCGGGGCATAGACCAGGCCTTGCGCCTCGCGGCAACCGAGTTCGCCCAGGATCTGCAATTGCTGGCGATCCTCGACACCTTCGGCAAGAACCCGCATTCCCAACTGCTCCCCGAGGCGAATCACCATCGCCGCGATGGGCGTTCCGGAACCTTGGTCACCCAGCGCATGGACAAAGCTGCGGTCGATCTTGAGGCAGTCGGCCGGCAGGCGGGCAAGGTAGCTCAGGGACGAGAAGCCGGTGCCGAAGTCGTCGATGGCGATCGATACGCCGAGCGCCTTGATCGCCTGCAGGTGCTCGACCACCAGCTTCCAGCCGGACAGGGCAACCGATTCGGTAATCTCGAGTTCAAGCAGCGCCGGATCGATTCCCGCGTCGGCGATCGCCTGGCGGACGACATCGAGAAAGTCGGGATGGCGAAACTGGACCGGCGACACATTCACCGCCATGCGCAGCTCAAACCCCTGCCCGGCAAGTTCGCGCTGCGCCGCCAATGCGGCGTTAAGCACCCAGGCGCCGATCTCGACGATCAGTCCCGACTGTTCGGCCACCGGAATGCACTGCTCCAGCGGCACGTACTGTCCCGCCTTGTTGCGCCAGCGCAGCAGGGCTTCGACGCCGAGCACGCGGTTCGTGGCGAGATCGAATTGCGGCTGGAAAGCGACGATCAGTCGGCGGTTCTCCAGCGCGGCGCGCAAATCGTGCAGCAGGTGCACGCGCTGCCGGGTCAGGACGCCGACTTCGGCGGTGTAATAAGCATCGTTGCCGGGACCGTCGACCCTGGCGCGCTTGAGCGCGATCGACGCATTGCGCAGCAGGTCGACGCCGCTGCAGTCGGCGTCGGCGGCGCGCACCAGTCCAAGCGAGAAGGAAATCGTGTGCGCCACCCCTTCATTGTCGAACGGGTCGAGCAGAATTTCCCGCAGCCGGGCCGAATTGACGATCCGGCCGCTGCCATCGACCCCGAACAGGTCGCTGCCGACCCGGGCGACATGCACGTCGTCCGGCAGGAGGGCGCGCAGCCGGGCGCCGACCGCCTGCAATTGCTGGT
>JBFZCS010000277.1:0-5963 GCA_041307825.1 Azonexaceae bacterium | reverse complement strand
AGGGCAATCTCCGTCACCCGCTCAAGAATCACCGAGACATCCCGGGAATCGGGTTCCATCAGGCCCCAGCCGGCGGCACCAAGCGCGTAGCCGACCGCCAGATAGACCATGGAGGCACTGACCGGCAGACGTTTCATCGACGACCCGGCCAGCGCCATGGTGATCAACAGCAAGCCGATTACCAGTGTCCAGACAGTAAACGAGATGGTAACGGCCTCCGCGATGATTGAAATATCACAAGCACCAGGCCCATACCCGGTACACCCTGTTCAAGCTGCGACCGGGAAAAACCCCCGATGGATTATGTTGTTACCGTTCATTCTTGTTCTCCCCGAGTGGTGATCCGTAAGCAACTGATCAGTGCCCAGAGTAGGTAGCGTCGATCAGGATGTCGGTGCGCCATCGCACCAATCGACCAGAAGCGATCGAGAGCCGGAAAAACATGCGGCATCATTGATTTGAAGATGTCTGCACTGCTACGTGCGCTATCGTACGGACCGGCAAGAGCCGAATACCTATCCTGATATTGGCAAGCGTTGGATAGCAAGATCAACGCTCCCGAATGTTTCAACTTTCAATATCAGGAGCAAACCATGAACAAGGATCAATCCAAAGGCCGGATCGAAGAAGTCAAAGGCAAAGTGAAAGAAATTGCAGGCGTGGTCGTCGGTGACAAGGAACTGGAAGCCAAAGGCAAGGTTCAGAACATCGGCGGCAAAGCTCAGGCAGCCTATGGCGATGTGAAGGCGGACCTCAAGAAGGCCGTCCAAGGCAAGTAAAGAGTCCGTGGTTTGTCGAATGCGCCCCTGGCGCATTCGACATCCGAAAACATGCAAACCGAAGATGATTCGACTGGAGCATTAAATGAACGATGAAACCATCAATATCGGTGCAATTAGTCCGGCCAAGCCTGGCCTAACCTTGCTGAGCGCCAGCACCCTCAGTAGCGACGATGTCTACAACCGGAACGGTGAAAAACTGGGCAGCATCAAGGACCTCATGATGGACATCCATAGTGGCCGCGTCTGTTACGCCGTGCTGTCCTTCGGCGGGTTCCTGACTCTGGGTGAAAAGCTGTTTGCTGTACCCTGGAGTGCGCTCACGGTCGACTCCGAAAACAAGCGTCTACTGCTGGACACCAACGAAGAGCGCCTCAAGGAAGCACCAGGATTCGATTCCGATAATTGGCCGAACATGGCGGATCCGTCATGGGCAAAGAGCATTCACTCCTATTACGGTACTGAATCGACTTCAACGTACTGAATCTCAAGCACCCCCCCAGGACGCTTTTCGACCACCCCTCATTCACGAAAAACCTTTCGTGAATGAGGGTTCAGGCGCAGCACAACTCCGCTTTCCAGACCCCGGTGCGTATTCTCACCAGTTGCGGGCAGCGCAGCAGGAAAACACCGACGCACGAATCAGCGCGGCACCAGTCTGGGCCAAGGCTTAATTTGGTCCATTATTTTCGCGGACTTTGTGCCACCTCGGCACAGAACTCGGCGAGACTTTCGAGTGTAATCTGTACCGCACGATTGGCGGCTACGACGCCGCCGTAAGGGTCTTCGCTGGCAGCAGGAACACTATTGTCGAACTCTCGCCAGGCTTGGACGCGACGAGTATTCTGGTCGATCAGGGTGGCGCGGAGCGTGAAGCGGACAGTGCTTGGCCGGGTACGAAAGTCCTGTTGCAGGCGGATGATTTCGGTATCGAGCCGCAGGTCGCCCGCCGCATTGCTCGGGGTCAATACGACGGCGCGAAACGCCCCGGTCTTTTCGATGGCAGCAACCAGGAGCGGCGCCAGCATGCGGGCTGGAGGCTCTATCCATTCGCTGTGCGCATAGTGTTCCAGCTTGAAGGTGTCACGCACGTAGATGATGCGCTGGCTGTCATGGCCGGCGGCCGCGTGGGGCGGGCTGACGATCAAGGTCGGCGCCGACGCTGACGCCGCAACCGCTGGCTTGCCCGGAATGCCGTCAAGCGAATAGTAGGTCGGGTTGGGTGTCGCGCCCGGTTGCAGCAGGCTGCAGGCGCCGAGTGCCATGAGCGCCAGGCCTCCGACAACCAGCCGGCAAACCCGTCCAGCAGAACTCTTTTCATTCTTCATGGTTTCGCTCCTCTTTCTCCCGGCCCTTCCGGAACCGGCTGGCGACCGAACAGCAGGCCGGACGGATTGCGTTCGGTTTGCTCGGTCAGGCGGCGCAGCGAGGTGGACAGGACACTCAGTTCTCCGAGCAGGCGCTCAAGTTCCGGCAGCGTTTCTGACATCAAGCGCTGCACGTCGTTACCCACTGCGCTGACCGTCTTGCCGGCATCGGCAGAAGTGGCGGCAACTTCATTTCCCATCTTTTCGATGGCGTCGGCCGCACGTCCGACACGATCGATCGCCGGCCCAAGCCTGGCCGAGGCCCCTGCCGAGTTTTCAAATGTTCGGGCAGCGTCGGCCATGCCGGCGTCGAGCGTCTCCTTGCGCGCGGCGATGGTGTGCGCCACGGTGGCGATGTCGGCGAGTGCATTCTTGAACGACGCCTGGTTTTCCTCACTGAGGATGGCGTTGATGTTTTTCGACGTGCTGTCCAGTTTGGCCAGTACGGAGGTCAATACATTTTCAAGGCGCGCGCTGAGCGAGGGTTTGGTCTGGATCACCGGGTAATCGCTGCCCGGCTTGGCCAGAAGCGGTGCCGCATCGCGCGTGCCGCCGCTGAGTTCGACATAGGCGATGCCGGTGAGTCCCTGGGTCTTCAGGATCGCCACGGTGTCATCCTTGATCGGCGTGCCGCGCTCGATCGCGAAAAGGAGTTTCACCCGTTCCGGGTTGTCTGCGTCGATCTGGATATCACGCACTTTTCCGACGTCGACCCCGTTGAATTTGACCGGCGCGTTCAGATTGAGTCCGGCGACCGACTCCTCCTCGATCGCCAGATATAGATCGTATTTCTTCTGGAAAGCGCCGCCCGATGCCAGCCATAGTGCACCGGCGATCAGCGCGGCACCGAGCAGGAGAACGAAAGCTCCGACCAGCGCATAGTTCACTTTGGTTTCGATGATGATCTCCCGGTTTTTTCATTGTCTTGCGCTTCGCCTTGCTGCTGCTCCTGCGCGGCTCGCCCGCGTGGACCGTCGAAGAATTTCCGGATGGCGGGGTTATCCATGGCCGAGAGTTCGAGCATCGAGCCGACGCCTTGCACCTTGCCGTCGGCAAGCACGGCGACGCGGTCGGCAACCTGCCACAGCAGGTCCAGGTCATGCGTAATCATGACAATGGTCAGGCCGAACAAGTCGCTCAGTTTGCGTATCAGTTCATCGACTTCGCCGGCACTCTCGGGATCGAGCCCGGCAGTTGGTTCGTCGAGAAAAAGCAGTTCGGGGTCGAGCGACAGCGCGCGAGCAAGGGAAGCACGCTTCAACATGCCGCCACTGAGTTCGGTCGGATACTGTGCGCCGACCTCTGGCGCCAGCCCGGTCATCGCCAGCTTCCAGTCGGCAATCTCATCGATCAGCCGGTCGCCAAGGTCGGTATGTTCGCGCAGCGGCAAGCCGACATTCTCCTTGACCGTCAGCGAACCGAACAAGCCGCCGTGCTGGAACATGACGCCCCAGCGCCGGCGCAGGGCAAGCGCCTCATCGTCTCCGAGCTTCTCGAGGTCAACGCCGAGCACCCGGATCTTGCCGGAGTCCGGGCGCTGCAGCAGGATCATCTGGCGCAGCAAGGTCGATTTTCCGGAGCCGCTGCCACCGATCAACGCGAATATTTCCGCCCGGCGTACCTCGAGATCGAGTTCTTCATGAACGACATGCTCGCCATAGCGCGTCGTTAGCTTGCTGATTTCGATCACCGGCGAGTCGTTGGCCATATCAGAGGTCCAGCGCGCTGAAGGCGACCGAAAAGAGCGCGTCGGCAACGATCACCAGGAACGTCGACTGAACGACGCTGAGCGTGGTCTGGCGGCCGACGCTGTCGGGCCCACCCTTGGTACGAAAACCCTGAAAGCAGCCCACCGTGGCGATGATCACCGCAAACACGGGCGCCTTGCAGATACCAATCAGGTAGGCGGTGACGCTGACCGCCTTGACGAAGCGCTCGAAGAACTCCGTGAAGCCGACGTCCAGTTGGGCGCGCGCCATGATCATGCCGCCGAAGACGCCCAGCACGTCGGCAAACACGGTCAGCAACGGCAATACGACGATCAGCGCAAGGATCTTCGGCAGGACCAGGAGTTCCAGCGGGGCGATGCCGATGGTGCGCATGGCGTCGATCTCTTCCGTCACCGCCATCGTGCCGATCTGTGCAGCGTAGGCAGAACCTGATCGACCGGCGATGATGATCGCCGTCATCAGGGGCGCAAACTCGCGCAGCATCGACAAGCCGACGAGATCGGCGACAAAGATGTTGGCTCCGTACTGCCGCAACTGGCCGGCGCCCTGATAGGCGACAACGACGCCAAGCAGGAACGACAGCAACCCGACGATCGGTAGTGCGTCGAATCCGGCGCTGCGGATGTTGTACAAAATGGGACGCCATCTGATGCGTGCCGGGTGGGCGAGGCTTCCGGCAAACGCGACCGTGTATTCACCGACGAAGCTGAGCATCGCGACGCCCTGCTGAATAGCCGCCGCAGCGCTCCGGCCAACGGCTTGAAGCCGCGACTGCGGTGCCGGCTGGGCGGCGGTTTCCAGCGGATTCGCCACATGCTGTCCTACGGCTGCAAAGAGATTGGCGAACGCTTGGGGCAAATCGCGAACCTGGACGGTCGCGCCCTCGGCGCGCAGCCTTGCCAGAAGCTTTTGCAGCACCCACGCACCGGCCGTGTCGAGCGCCTCGATCGATTTGCCGTCGACGACCACTTGTGATTGCTCCGCTCCGGACAACGCATCAAGCTGCGGCACGACTGCGCCGAGCCCGCGCCCGGTCCAAGCACCAGACAACTCGACTGTCTGGGGCGTTGGTTGAGCAAACGCAGCGGGAGCGATCGGCAGGGTATCCATGTGCTAAATCAAGCATAGTCCAGTTAAGCCAACCCGTCTGTGCGCCAACGTACCGAGCTTCCCCGGCGGGGCGTGCACCGAGTTCGACAAACTCATCGGGCTGGACATGTCCAGGTAGGGTGCCGCGCGCCGTTCTCTGCATTCAATGTTCGCTAGCGAACAGACGGCTGCAATGAATACGTGCAATCTGGCACTAGGCGTCCAAGCAAAAGCCAAGGCAAATCGTTTATTGCCTTGCTCAATTTGCCCCTTGCCTCGATCTGACCGTTACCGGATGACGTTGCACACAGCCCGCGCTGCGAACAGCGTCTGCCAATAGTCGGGAAACTTGAACAAATTGGAGGTGTTCCATGCTTTATACGATCGCTGTTGTACTGCTCATACTGTGGGTTCTCGGACTCGTCTCCTCCTACACGCTGGGCGGTTTCATCCATATTCTCCTGGTCTTCGCCGTCGTCATGATCCTGATCAACCTGATCAGCGGACGGCGAGGGTAGTAGGGTTCTGGTGGAATTGCCGGCGCCATGATCCGCATCGAGTTGCAGATTGACTTGAACTACGAGATCGACGGGGGTGGCGCCGATTTCGTGTTCAACATCCATGCGGTGAACACGCCGCACCAGGCCGTTTCAGGCGAACGCCTGACCCTGAGCCAGCCCATCCCGCAACGGATGCATACGGATCCGGTCACCGGCAGTCGCTATCTTTACGTCCGCGCAGACCCAGGCGAGTTGAAGCTGTCCTACACGGCCATGGTTGATCTTGTGCACCATTTTGCCGACCCCGCACAGATCGCCGAAGTACCGGTGCGGGATATTCCGCCCGAAGTGATGGGCTATATCTATCCCAGCCGCTATTGCCAGTCGGACCGTCTCATCAGGCTGGCGACCAGGAATTTCGGCGGACTCGACCATGGGTACAGCCGGGTTCTGGCCATTCGCGACTGGGTGAATCGGCATGTCGCGTTCACACCCAAC
>JBFZCS010000276.1:0-5227 GCA_041307825.1 Azonexaceae bacterium | reverse complement strand
GTCATCCGCGTGCTCGACAAGCCTGCTGCGGTCAACCCGGAATATGACCCGATTTCCGCCGATCCGGCGACCAGCAACGTCCCTTACCGCGTCTTCAACATCGGCAACAACAACCCGGTGGGTTTGCTCGATTACATCGGCGCCATCGAAACCGCACTCGGCCGCAAGGCGGAAATGCGCCTGTTGCCGCTGCAGGACGGCGACGTGCCGGCCACCTACGCCAACACCGACCTGCTCAACGACTGGGTCGGTTTCGTCCCGGCCGTCGCCGTCCAGGAAGGCGTCGATAATTTCATCGCCTGGTATCGCGACTACTACAAGATTTGAGGACTACCCATGTGCGGCATCGTCGCGGCGGCAGCCGGCAGCAACATCGTTCCCGTTCTTGTTGAAGGCCTGAAGAAGCTCGAATACCGGGGCTATGACTCGGCCGGCTTGGCCGTGATCACGGGGGCCGGCATCGAGCGCATCCGCTCTGTCGGCCGCGTCGCCGAACTCGAAGCCGCCTCCGCCGCGACCAGCGCCGTCATCGGCATCGCCCACACGCGCTGGGCGACGCACGGCGTGCCCAGCGAGCGCAATGCCCACCCGCACGTCTCCGGCTCCATCGCCGTTGTCCACAACGGCATCATCGAGAACTACGAAAGCCTGCGCAGCGAACTGACCGCCCAGGGCTACGTCTTCACCTCCGACACCGACACCGAGAGCATCGCCCACCTCGTCGAAGCCACGCTCAAGGAGGAACCCGATCTCTTCAAGGCCGTGCAGATCGCCTGCCGCCGCCTGGTCGGCGCCTACGCCATCGCTGTCATCGACCACAGCCAGCCGGGCAAGGTCGTCGTCGCCCGCGAAGGCTCGCCCTTGCTGCTCGGCGTGTCCGACAACGGCAACTACGCCGCCTCCGACGCCTCGGCCCTGCTGCAAGTCACGCGCAACATGGTCTATCTGGAAAATGGCGATATTGCCGAGTTGACCGCTGCAACCGTCAAAATCGTCCGCCTCGACGGCACCCCGGTCGAGCGCCCGGTCCATGTCTCGCAACTCTCGGCCGCCGCCGTCGAACTCGGCAACTACCAGCACTACATGCAGAAGGAAATCTTCGAGCAGCCCGAAGCGCTGGCCAATACCCTCGAAATCGTCGGCGGCAGCAAGAGCATCCAGCCCGGCATCTTCGGCGCCGAAGCTGCCAATGTGCTCGCTGATGTCGACGCTATCCTCATCCTCGCCTGCGGCACCAGCAGCCATTCCGGCTACACCGCCCGCTACTGGCTCGAAGCCATCGCCGGCGTGCCGTGCACCGTCGAGATCGCCAGCGAATACCGCTACCGCGTCTCGGTGCCCAACCCGCGCCAACTCGTCGTCGCCATCTCGCAATCCGGCGAAACCGCCGACACGCTGGCTGCACTGCGCCATGCCAAGAGCCTCGGGCAGCAGAAAACCCTGGCCATCTGCAACGTCCCGGAATCAGCCATCGTCCGCGAATGCGCCCTGCGCTTCATCACCCGCGCCGGCCCGGAAATCGGCGTCGCCTCGACCAAGGCCTTCACTACCCAACTCGCCGCACTTTTCGTGCTGACGCTGGTCATGGCCAAACTCAGGCAACGCCTGACGGCAGAACAGGAAGCTGCCTACATCGACCAGCTCCGCCACCTGCCGGTCGCGGTCAACAAGGTTCTCGGCCTCGAATCCGAAATCGAAATCTGGGCCAGGCGCTTTGCCGACAAGCAGCACGCGCTCTTCCTCGGCCGTGGCCGCCACTACCCGATCGCCCTCGAAGGCGCGCTGAAGCTCAAGGAAATTTCCTACATCCACGCCGAGGCCTATCCGGCCGGCGAACTCAAGCACGGCCCGCTGGCCCTGGTCGATGCCGACATGCCGGTGATTTCCGTCGCCCCCAACGACCTGCTGCTCGACAAGCTGAAGTCCAACCTCAGGGAAGTCCAGGCGCGCGGTGGCGAGCTGTATGTCTTCGCCGACGCCGATTCGGAGATCCAAGCTTCAGAAGGCGTGCATATCCTGCGCCTGCCGGAACACTACGGCGAACTGTCACCGATCCTGCACGCCATTCCGCTGCAGCTGCTGGCGTACCACGCCGCCCTGGTCAAGGGAACGGACGTGGACAAACCGAGAAATCTGGCCAAGTCGGTCACCGTGGAGTAACAGCAATCGCCCATTCCGGTGCCGGAAATCCGGCAAGCGTCATTCGCTTTTGCCGCCAGCTGCAAGCATCGACTTCAAACCGGCAAATGGCGAGTGCGACGCATCTCCCGCCTTGGTTGCGCCGGTATCCGTATAACCACGGTCGGCTTCGATCTGTTTCTGATGCTCGTTGTCGTGGCAATAGACGCAGAGCAACTCCCAGTTGCTGCCATCGGTCGGATTGTTGTCGTGATTGTGATCGCGGTGATGAACGGTCAGTTCACGCAGGTTGGCAAGGGTGAACTCCCGGGCGCAGCGACCGCATATCCACGGATAAATCTTGAGCGCGCGTTCCCGGTAGCCATTTTCCCGGGCTTCGCGGGTCTTTCGCGCCTCCAGCACGAGGCGGTCAAGGCGGTCGTGGTCTATCGTCTTCATGGTCAATCAGGATTCCCGTCTGCAGGTTCAAGCATTTTTGTGGCACATTACTCCAAACAGGACAAATCGGTAAGCACGAGCGCCGTAGCTCCGCACTCAAACAACCATTCGGAAAGATCGGCAGAAATCCATGGCCACCTACGCCGTCGGCGACATTCAGGGCTGTTTCAATTCCCTGGAAAGGCTTCTGGACAAATGCGCTTTCAGCCCGACTCGCGATCGCATCTGGCTGGTTGGCGACATGGTCAATCGCGGGCCGAAATCGCTGGAGACGCTGCGCTTCATCAAGAGCCTCGGGAAATTGGCGCTACCCGTCCTCGGCAACCACGACCTTTACCTGCTGATGGTTGCGGAAGGCGGCGCCAAGGCGCGGGGCAAGGACGACACCCTGCAACCCATTCTCGAGGCGGCGGACCGCGATGATTTGCTGGACTGGTTGCGCCGGCAACCCCTGTGTCACGTCGAAGGCCACTATTGCATGGTTCATGCCGGGCTGCTCCCGCAATGGACGACCCAGCAGGCGCGCGCGCTGGCCCGCGAGGCCGAAGCCACCCTGCAAGGCAGGAAATACCGGGAATTCATTGCCAACATGTGGGGCAGCAAGCCGGATTGCTGGTCCGACGACCTTTCCGGCTGGCCGCGGCTGCGCGTGATCGTCAATGCCATGACCCGCATGCGCTTCTGCACCGAGCGCGGCGTCATGGACTTTCATGCCAAGGGAGAAACCTTCAAGGCGCCGAAAGGTTACATGCCGTGGTTCGAAGTGCCCGGACGAAAGAGCGCGGAAGCCGTTCTCGTGACCGGTCACTGGTCGGCCCTCGGGCTGAAGGTGACCGACAATCTGCTGGCCCTGGATTCCGGCTGCCTGTGGGGTGGCCACCTGACCGCATTGCGCCTGGAAGATCGCCGGATATTCCAGGTCGACTGTTCCGCCGGCGAATCGGTCCCGTTGGACAAATAAGCCCTGCCGATGATCGAATCCATTCTTCTGGCTGCTGCGCGAATCTGCACTTTCGATGGCCAGCGGCCACTCACGAATGCGAGCGGACTTTTCTTCGAGCGCGACGAACGCCTGTTTCTGGTAACCAGCCGGCATGTGATGATCGACAAGCCGAGCAAGCACTTCCCGGATCGCATCGAGGTGGAACTCCACATTGACCGCGACAACATGGCCAAGTCCACCGGCTTTTCAATTCCGCTTTACCGCAACGGGAAAAGCCTCTGGCGACAAGGTCTCGATACGGCCGGGGAAATCGACGTGGCGGTCATTGAAATCGAACGCCCGGCGCTTCCCGCGACGGCGGTGTACCGTGCCTTTACCCCCGACCACCTGCTGAGCAGTCTGGATCATATCGAGGTCGGTAGCTCACTGCTGGTGGTGGGTTTCCCGCTCGGCTTCCATGACACGCTGCACCACATGCCCGTCGTGCGCCACGCGGTGATCGCATCGTCGTTCGGTATGCGCTTTCAGGGCGAGGGCTACTTCCTGACCGATGCACGCACCCATCGCGGGACCAGTGGCGCCCCAGTCGTCATGCGCGTAGCGGAAGGAGGCCGGATCCATGGAGACCTGCCATGGATGCTCCTCGGCATTCATTCGGCACGCCTCGATGTTGGAACCAGGGACCTGAAACTCGATGAGGCGCTTGGATTGAATTGCGCCTGGTATGCCGACATCTTGCTGACGCTTACAGAACACTGACCATGCCGTGCCGAGCAAGGCCGGCGCCGACGCCGATCGCTTCCCGCGCCACCGCGGCTACCTGCCGGCGGTCTTCGCCCGCCAGGCCGAGTACCGGGGAGGTCGTGACGCGGGCGACCAGACTCCTGCATCCGGCAATTGCCAGTGTGCATTGCATCAGTGAGACATCGCCCACGTAACCCGGCGCAAGGCTGCGACTGCCATCTGCCTCCCAGTAGGAAATCGCCAGCGGCAGGACCGGCCGGCCAACCGCGAGCGCCGGCTGGATCAAGGCGGCATGGAAATGCAGAAGATACGTGCCGTCGGTCGTCGTCCCCTCGGGAAAGACCGCCACATGATTGCCCTTGCCGAGGATTTCGGCAATCTCCCGGTTGATGATGCGGGCGTGACCATGACTGCCACGACGCAGGAAAACGGTATTGTTTTTCTCTGCCAGCCAGCCGATCAACGGCCAGTGCCGGACCTCTTCCTTCGCGACGAAGGCTGACGGCAAGGCGGCATTGATGACGAAAATATCGACCCACGAAATATGGTTGGCGACGATCAGCGCGCCCGGCACGGCATGGCTCAGATCGGCCTCGAGTTTTATTCCCAGCGCATCAACGATCCTGCGCGATGCGTTGGCCTTGATTCGCAGGCGTGCCGCATCGCCGCAGACCGGAAACACGCAAAACACGACAAGGACGACCCACATCATCTCCAGAGCGAGACGAGAAAGGCGAAAGGCACGGAGCGGAATGGCAGAGCGGGTCAGCCAGTTTTCCCCAGATAATGTTTGGCATAGCGGCCGGAAACCTTGCCCATCGGCATCAGGATCGGCAGGTCCGCCGTATTGAAATCAGGATCCCAGGCCGGTTCACCGCAGACCCAGGCGCCGGCTCGCAAATACGCCTTGATCAATGGCGGCATTTCTGCCGGCTGATCCTTCTTCAAGGCCGCCAGCGGCAG